>NZ_JAPKIA010000005.1:90229-135048 GCF_036759865.1 Kluyvera genomosp. 2 | reverse complement strand
GTACTCGGCTACGAACCGAGCGGTCGGAGGTTCGAATCCTCCCGGATGCACCATCTTCTCCGAGATAACAGCTACGCTGTTGCTTCAAGGTCTGTGAGTTTTTCGCAAGCACCAGGGAGAATAACGTTGCTTCAGCAACGGCCCGTTAGGGCAAGGCGCAGCCGAGTAATCCTCCCGGATGCACCATCTTCTCCGTAGTTCCCTCTCTTTTTTTTCATCGTAAAATCTTCTTCACGCTTTTCCCATTGGCAACCCATTCTTTCCTCTATAATTTATCCTTGTATACGCCTTTATCCTGGTGACATGACTGCAAGGAGAGAAATCCATGAAATGGTTCAAGGCAACGTCAGCGTTTTGCGCTGCGCTTTTGGTGGCTATCTCGTTGTCCGGCTGTGCTGGCTCGTCAACGAAAGAAAGCACCGGTGGCTATATTGACGATACGGTGATCACCACAAAGGTTAAAACGGCGCTGTTCAGCGATAAAAACATCAAATCGAGTGAGATCAACGTGCAGACCTTTAAAGGTCGCGTACAGCTAAGCGGCTTTGTGTCATCCTCTGCGGATGCCAAACGTGCGGTCGAAGTTACCCGACGGGTTCAGGGCGTACGGGTAGTTGAAAACGATATGCAAATTAAATAATCCGCAGCGAGCGGTAGCGATAAGGCGCCGGAGGGCGCCTTTGTCGTTCCTGCGGCTAACAGCGACAACCATCCCTATTTACGATAAAGTAACGTCACATTATCCGACGGGTGAGAAGACGATGTACGAACGCTATGCTGGATTGATTTTTGATATGGACGGCACCATTCTGGATACAGAGCCCACGCATCGTAAGGCCTGGCGTGAGGTTTTGGGTCGTTATGGAATGCGTTTTGACGAACAGGCGATGGTCGCGCTTAACGGTTCGCCGACATGGCGGATTGCGCAGGCGATTATTGACAGTCATCAGGCCGATCTGGATCCCCATCTTCTCGCTCGCGAAAAAACCGATGCGGTGAAATCCATGCTGCTCGATTCTGTGACGCCGCTGCCGCTTATTGAAGTCGTGAAAGCGTGGCACGGCCGTCGGCCTATGGCCGTTGGTACCGGCAGCGAAAGCGCGGTGGCCGAGGCGCTGCTCGCGCACCTCGGGCTGCGTCACTATTTCGATGCCGTTGTCGCCGCCGATCACGTTAAGCTGCATAAGCCCGCACCGGACACGTTCTTACTGTGCGCGGAGCAGATGGGCGTGGCGCCGGAACGCTGCATCGTGTTTGAAGACGCCGATTTTGGCCTTCAGGCTGCTGCCGCTGCGGGGATGGACGCCGTCGACGTACGCCTGCTGTGAATGAACTTCTGGCGCTGGGATCGCTGCTGGCAAGCAGCTTCCTCAGCGCGACGCTGCTGCCGGGGAACTCTGAAGCCGTGTTGGTCGGGCTGCTGCTTGCGGGCGCGAGTAAGCCATGGCTTCTGGTAGTAATAGCAACAATGGGTAATAGCCTTGGCGGGGCTACTAACGTTATTCTTGGTCGTTTTTTTCCATTACGCAAAACATCGCGTTGGCAGGAAAAAGCAGTGGGATGGCTGCGCCGCTACGGCGCGGCTACGTTGCTGCTGAGCTGGATGCCCGTTATCGGTGATTTGCTGTGCCTGCTCGCAGGCTGGATGCGCATATCCTGGGGACCGGTACTCTTTTTTTTATGCCTGGGTAAGGCGCTGCGCTATATCGCAGTGGCGGCGCTGACGCTGCAAGGCATGACGTGGTGGCACTAATTGGATGGCTTGTGGAGCAGTCCTCATCTCCACGATGACAATTATGCTTAATAACATGAATTCGACAGGCGGGAGGTCAATTTGATCCCGGACGTATCACAGGCGCTGACCTGGCTGGAAAAACACCCTCAGGCTCTTGAAGGGATCCAGCGCGGTCTTGAGCGCGAAACCCTACGCGTTAATGCAGACGGTTCTCTGGCAACAACCGGTCATCCGGAGGCGCTGGGCGCCACGCTGACCCACAAATGGATCACTACCGACTTCGCTGAAGCGCTGCTGGAGTTTATTACTCCGGTCGACGGCGATATCAATCACATGCTGACGTTCCTGCGCGACGTGCATCGTCATACTGCACGCCAGCTGGGCGACGAGCGCATGTGGCCGCTGAGCATGCCGTGCTACATCGCACCGGGTCAGGATATTGAGCTGGCACAGTACGGTACGTCTAACATCGGCCGTCTGAAAACGCTGTACCGTGAAGGGCTGAAAAACCGCTACGGCGCGCTGATGCAGACCATCTCCGGGGTACACTACAATTTCTCGCTACCGATGGCATTCTGGCAGGCGAAATGCGGCGTACACGATAAAGAGGCCATTTCCGCCGGCTATTTCCGTCTGATTCGTAACTACTACCGTTTTGGCTGGGTGATTCCGTACCTGTTCGGGGCGTCTCCGGCAATCTGTTCCTCTTTCCTGCAGGGCAAGCCGACGACGCTGCCGTTTGAGAAAACCGACTGCGGCATGTACTACCTGCCGTATGCAACCTCGCTGCGTCTGAGCGATCTTGGCTATACCAATAAATCGCAAAGCAATCTCGGAATTACGTTTAACGAATTGCACGAGTATGTGGCAGGATTGAAGCGCGCGATTAAAACACCGTCTGAAGAATATGCGCGTATTGGTCTGGAGAAAGACGGCAAGCATCTGCAAATCAACAGCAACATTTTGCAGATTGAAAACGAACTGTATGCACCGATTCGCCCAAAACGCGTGACCCGCGATGGCGAAACCCCATCCGATGCGCTGCTGCGCGGCGGTATCGAATATATCGAAGTACGCTCGCTGGACATCAACCCGTTCTCACCGATTGGCGTGGACGAGCAGCAGATTCGCTTCCTCGACCTGTTTATGGTCTGGTGCGTGCTGGCCGATGCGCCGGAGATGAGCAGCGATGAGCTGCTGTGCACTCGCACTAACTGGAATCGCGTGATTCTGGAAGGGCGTAAGCCGGGGCTGACGCTGGGGATTGGCTGTGAAACGGCGCAGTTCCCGCTGACCAAAGTCGGTAAAGATTTGTTCCACGATCTGAAACGCGTAGCCCAGACTATGGACGGTATGAATGGCGGGACGGCGTATCAGAAAGTATGCGATGAACTGGTGGCCTGCTTTGATAATCCGGATTTAACCTTCTCGGCGCGCATTCTGCGTTCTATGCTTGATCAGGGCATTGGGGGGACCGGTAAGGCTCTGGCGGAACAGTACCGCACGATGCTGCGTGAAGAGCCGCTGGAGATTCTCAGCGAAGAGGATTTTGCCAACGAGCGGGATGCTTCAAGAGCGCGTCAGCGTCAGATTGAAGCTGCGGATAACGAATCGTTTGAAGCGCTGCTGGCAAGACACGCCTGATACAAAAGAAAAAGGCCACATCACTGTGGCCAAAATATACATCTCTGAATCAGGGATGATGATAACAAATGCGCGTCTTTCATATACTAAGACTGGCATGGGAACAAAGAGTTCAGTTTATTTTAAAAAAAATCACATTAACCTGAAGCAGAACGCGGCGTATTACAGAAAATTGATTTTATTCAAATGGTTACGTTGGTAATCGGATAGAAAAAATTGCACGCCCGGGAGCATGAAGGTGATATCGGAGGTTACGAAATGCCGTTGTTAGATAGCTTCACAGTCGATCATACCCGTATGGAAGCCCCAGCCGTTCGCGTTGCGAAGAAAATGAACACGCCGCACGGCGATGCGATCACCGTTTTTGATCTGCGTTTTTGTGTGCCGAACAAAGAAGTGATGCCGGAAAGAGGGATCCATACCCTGGAGCACCTGTTTGCGGGCTTTATGCGCGATCATCTGAACGGTAACGGCGTTGAGATTATCGACATTTCTCCTATGGGCTGCCGTACCGGTTTCTACATGAGCCTGATCGGTACGCCGGACGAGCAGCGCGTTGCGGATGCCTGGAAAGCGGCGATGGCTGACGTGCTGAAGGTGAAGGATCAAAACCAGATCCCAGAGCTGAACGTGTATCAGTGCGGTACCTACGAAATGCACTCCCTGAGCGAAGCGCAGGACATTGCTCGTCATATTATCGAACGCGACGTTCGTATCAACAGCAATGATGAACTGGCGCTGCCGAAAGAAAAACTGCAGGAACTGCACATCTAGTTTCTGTTGGTATCGATAATATCGAGCCCCTGCGCGAGCGCAGGGGCTTTTTTATGCGCGAAAGCATATTCATAAATAAAATAATAAAAATAGAAGATATTTATTTTATGTATTTATCTGAGGCGGAAGGCGCGCGCAGAAAATAAAATCTCTCTTTAATAGTGGGATTAAGATAAATATCGATCACATAAAATGAAAAACATAATCAGTTAGCCGAAAAACATAATAGATCCTGTTCCTGAATGCGTAAAAAATAGCGCCTGTTGAAACCGGTTGCATTCGCTAAAAATACAGGAGTTTATATGTCTTCAGGGGATAGGATCTCTATTAAGGAAAAAATTGGCTATAGCCTGGGAGATGCCGCCAGTCATATCGTGTTTGACTCATCGGTTGCTATTCTGGCTTATTTCTACACCGATATTTATGGTCTGCCGCCGGCGGTGATGGGCACCATGTTCCTGCTGGTGCGCCTGCTGGATGCGATAACCGATCCCATCATGGGGGCGATTGCCGATGCCACCTCGACGCGCTGGGGGCGCTTCCGCCCGTGGCTGCTGGCTATCTGCATCCCGTTTGCGGTCAGCTGCGTACTGGTTTACTCCATCCCGTCATTCTCCGACACCGGGAAGGTGGTTTATGCAGTGGCGGCGTATATCTTTATGACGCTGATGTACACCGCCATTAATATCCCTTACTGCTCGTTGGGCGCAGCGATTACTGCCGATCCGCGTGAAAACCTGTCGCTGCAGTCGTGGCGCTTTGCGATAACGCCTATCGGCGGCGCGCTAGGGACTGCGCTGATTCTACCGCTGGCGGATTTCCTCTATCCGGGTGACCGCGCTACCGGTATTCAGGTGTCGATGGCGCTGTTCGGGGTGATAGGCTGCCTGATGTTCATCGTCTGTTTCTTTACAACCAAAGAGCGCGTGCAGCCGGTGAAAGAGGAGAACCTGAACATCGTGCGCGACGTGAAGATTCTGTTCAAAAACGATCAGTGGCTGATTCTGTCGGTCTACAACTTCATGATGCTGGTGGCCGTGGTGCTGCGCGGCGGCGCGGTGGTGTACTACATTAATACGGTGCTGAATAAAGGCTCGGATATCATCACGCTGTTTATGCTGGGCGGTATGTTCGCATCGATGGCTGGCTCCGTTCTTGCTAAACCCTTTGGCACCCGCTTCTGCAAGGTAAAACTATCTTTCTGGATCAACCTGCTGATTGCGGTATTCGGCGTACTATGCTTCTTTATGCCGCCGGAGTTATGGATTGTCGTGCTGTTAATTCATTTGATTATTATGCTGATTCAGGGCGGAAACGGCGCGCTGCAGTGGTCAATGATTACTGATGCAAATAATTATGGTGAATGGAAAACGCAGCGACGAATTACAGGTATGAATGTGGCAGCCAATATATTTGTGATTAAGCTGGGCGTCGCCGTTGGCGGAGCGGTATTAGGTTGGGTACTGGCTTATTTCCATTATGAATCTAACGTTGCCGTACAGTCGGCGTCGGCGGCGCAAGGTGTCATGCTGCTATTTACGCTGGTGCCGGCTCTCTTTTATGTCCTCACGGCATTTTCCATTAAATTCTATGGGCTCAATGAAAGCCGAATGAACCATATTGTGGACGACCTTAAACAAGGGGCATTCGCGAACTCATCGCATTAATCTTCCGTCGCCTGACGCGACAGGGCAAAAAAAAGCCAGCTCAACCGAGCTGGCTTTTTAACTAGTGAGCGCCTCCGCCCCCGCCCCCGGCGCCAAACGGCGGCCTGGCAAACCACACCAGGCCCAGGAGCACGAGGAAGATCCCCGCTGAAATCCAGAAGATTTCGTTGGCCGAAACAATCAGCCCCTGGTTGGTGATCTGCTGGGCTATCCAGCCGGAAGCCTGCTGCTGCGTCATCCCCATACCCTGTAGCTGATCGTACATCTGCTGGGCGTTAGGGTTAAACGGCGTTACCGACTCCGTTAGCTGCGCATGGTGCATGGCTTCGCGGTTGGTCCAAAGCGTTGTGGTAATTGACGTCCCGATGGAGCCCGCCAGCGTACGCGTGAAGTTCGACAGGCTCGAGGCGGCCGCCAGACGCTCGGGCGGTAGCCCGGAAAGCGTGATGGTGGTCAGCGGCATGAAGAAGCATGCCACGGCAAAGCCCTGAATAAACTGCGGCCACGCCGACGCACCGAAGTCCATTCCCGGTTCGAAGGTGTAGGCGCGCCAGTAGAAGCACACGGCGTACATAATAAAACTGAAGGTCACCAGACGGCGCATATCCAGCTTATGGGCAAAGCGGCCGATAATCGGCGACAGAATCACGGGGATCACCCCGACCGGCGCCGATGCCAGACCGGCCCAGGTCGCGGTATAGCCGTAGACCTCCTGCAATAGCTGCGGCAGTAAAACGATCGCGCCGAAGTAGAGCATATAGGCCAGGCTGATACACAAGCAGCCGATGGTGAAGTTTCGCGACTTAAACAACGACAAATCGACAATCGGGTTATCGTCGGTCAGCTCCCAGACAATCAGGAAGCTCAGCGATATCACCGCGACGATGGTCAGAACGATGATCTCGGTCGAGTTAAACCAGTCGAGTTCTTTACCCTGGTCAAGCATCACCTGCAGACTACCGATCCCGAGCACCAGCAGCGCCAGGCCCACGCCGTCGATACGGCGCTGTTCGGTTCGCGTTTCGCGCCCGCGTAGGGTCTGGAGGCTTAATAGCACGACCACCGCGCCGATGGGCACGTTGATAAAGAAGATCCAGCCCCAGTGATAGTTATCGCTGATGTAGCCGCCGAGAATTGGCCCGCAGATAGGCGCAACGATGACCGTCATCGACCACAGCGCCAGCGCAATAGAGCGCTTTGCTGGCGGATAGTTACTCAGCAGCAGACTCTGCGACAGTGGGATCAACGGCCCGGCAACAATCCCCTGAATAACGCGGAAGAAGATCAGCATGCTAAGGCTGTTGGACATCCCGCACGCCCATGACGCAATGACAAAGGCGACGGTTGACCACAGGAACAGCTTCACCTCACCGACGCGCTTTGCCAGCCAGCCGGTAATCGGAATGGAAATGGCGTTAGCGACCCCAAACGAGGTGATGACCCACGTCCCCTGGCTCAGCGATGAGCCAAGGTTCCCGGCAATGGTGGGGATGGCCACGTTAGCGATGGTGGAGTCCAGCACCTGCATGAAGGTAGCCAGCGACAGCGCAATGGTCATAATGACCAGTTGCGCGCCTTCCAGCGGTTTTTGCTGTTGCATTACGCGCACCCCAGCATTAGTTGGCGTTGGCCTGAACGATATCGTTAATCAGCTTGTTAACCGGATCGAGGCTGATTTCACGCGCGTTGCTCTCGTATGCCGGGCTGTTACGAATCTGGTTGGCCAGAATTTGTCCGTCGCGGTTGGACGTGTCTACTTTCACCAGCGTAGACAGGCCGATACGCAGCGGGTGTTTCGCCAGCTGGTCGGCATCCAGTTCGATACGTACCGGCAGACGCTGCACGACCTTGATCCAGTTACCGGTGGCGTTCTGCGCCGGCAGCAGGGAGAAGGCGCTACCGGTACCCATATCGAGGCCGACAACTTTCCCGGTGTACTTCACGTCATCGCCGTAGATGTCGCTGATCACGGTGACCGGCTGACCAATACGCATATGGGCCAGCTGGGTCTCTTTAAAGTTCGCGTCGACCCACAGGTTATTGGCCGGCACCACCGCCATCAGCGGCGTGGTTGGGCTAATCTGTGCGCCAGGCTGAACGGAGCGACGAGAGACGTAGCCGCTCATCGGGCTGACGATTTTGGTACGCTGCAGGGCAAGCCATGCATTACGGACTTCCGTCGCCGCCTGACGCACGGTCGGCTGCTCTTCCAGTTTCGTTCCCAGGATCATCGCCTGGTTAGCGTTGTACTGCTGGATAGCGACGTCGAGAGCCGCCTGCGCGCTGGTGACCGCATCTTTCGCGTGCTGCAGCTCTTCGCGGCCGATCAGATTGGCGTTACCCAGCGGGATACGACGGTTGAGGTCGGTTTGCGCCTGCGCCAGCGTCGTTTTACGGATATCGATATTGGCCTGCAGCTGTTTGTTGTTGATCATCAACTGGCGCATCTGACGCACGCTGGAAGCCAGCGCCGTCTGCGCTTTTTCAAACGCCTGCTGAGCATCGGTCTGATCGAGCGTGACCAGAACATCACCCTGCTGGATATAGTCGGTGTTGTCGGCCCAGACTTTCGTCACGCTGCCGGACACCTGCGACATGATTTGAACCTGGTTCCCTGCCACGTATGCGTCATCGGTTTCTTCGAAGTGACGCAGTACCAAAAACCAGTAGGCCCCGTAGGCCACGGCAATAATAACAAAGAGCAAGGTCAACAAGACGAGGGCGCGTTTGCGTTTGCCTTTCTTGTTGGCGGGTTGCTGCGGGGTTTGAGTCTCCGCATTTGCGCTCATGTGATTCTCCACATTCTTATTATTAATATCGGCGACGCCGACCTGTTTACCAGAAAGGCCAGCAGGGGTTATCTGCTGGCCTGTTTGTTTTCATTGTTATCGCGGTAGTATCAGCGCAGGGCGTCAAGTACTGAGCCGTCCTCTTCCATCTGATCCAGACGAGTAAGAAGTTTGCGGGTGATATGTTCGAGCTGATCTTTCTCGGCCGGGCTAAGCGACGACCAGAGCTGATGCAGGCAGTGATGCTGCGGTGGCAGAACTTCGTTCAGGAACTCACGACCTTTGTCGGTCAGCTGCAGATGTAGGCAGCGACGATCGTTGTCACTTTCACGACGTTCAATCCAGCCGCGCTTTTCCAGCTCATCGGCGATGCGGGTCGCGTTAGTACGCGATGACCCCAACGCACAGCTGAGCTCGGAAGGCTGAATACTGTGGTTTTCTTGAGACTCCAGCGTGATTAGCGCCATAAACAACGTCTCGTTAATCCCTTGAGCTTTCAGCATTTTATTGCGGTTATCCAGCAGCTTACCCTGCATGTGCATGCAAAGGCGTGTCAGAAGAATTTCCTGGAAAGGAAACTCTTCGCAGCGGCTGGCGCGAAATTTCAGCATTTGTTCAATGGGCGTAAACGAACTATCCATCTGGGCATTACCTCATTAGTTACAGTCGATATAGTAACGATGGTGACAAATAAAGTAAATGAATTAATGCCCGTAATTTATGTGATTTACCTATGACATAGAGATGCTGTATACGTAACGCTCATCGCATTTGTGTTATTCGGCTTCCTGACGGTGATAGCCCCACCACCAGACCAGCAGGTTAGCGAGAGAGATTGCTGCACCCGCCGCACATACGCCGGTCCAGCCTGCGTGCTGCCAGGCCGCAGCGGAAAGCAGCGACCCGGCCGCGCCGCCGATAAAGTAGCTGGTCATGTAGCCCGCGGTCAGACGGTTACGGGCATCGGGCTGCACGCGATAGATGACCGTCTGGTTAGTGATATGCACGCCTTGTACCATCAGGTCGAGCACCAGAATACCGACGATCAGCGCGATAGCGGAGGTGTGACCGTACCAGATAGCCACCCAGGAAAGCAGCAGTAGCAACAGGCCCCAGGTGGTGGTCAGGTGCGCTTTGCCCTTATCCGCCAGCCCGCCGACCGGACGTGCGCCCAGCGCGCCAGCCGCGCCCGCCAGCCCGAACAGCCCGATAGCCCCTTCCGAGTAGTTGAACGGCGCGCCGGAGAGCAGGAACGCCATCGAGGTCCAGAGAATGCTGAAGTTGGCAAAGGTCAGACAGCCGAGGATAGCACGGGTGCGCAGCAGCTTATCGCGGGCAAAAAGGCTGAAGATAGAGCCCAACAGCTGCGGGTAGTTGAGATGCGTCTCCTGCTTGAGTTTCGGCAGGCCGCGCCACAGGGCAAAGGCCAGCAGCACCATCAGCACGGCGGCAACCCAGTAGACGGTACGCCAGCCGCCCAGATTCGCCAGCAGGCCAGCAACGGTTCGCGCCAGCAAAATGCCGAGCAGCAGCCCGCTCATCACCGTGCCGACGACCTTACCGCGCTTTTCCGGCGAAGCAAGGGTTGCCGCCATAGGCACCAGCAGCTGGGCAACGACGGAGAATAGCCCGGTAAGTGCGGTGCCAAGGATCATCATGGCCGGAGTGCTGCTGCTTGCGGTAATGAGCATTCCACCCGCCGCAAGCAGCGTCATGGTCACGATAAGCGAACGACGTTCAAACATATCGCCCAGCGGCACCAGGAACAGCAGCCCGGCGGCATAGCCAAGCTGTGCGGCGGTAACGATGAACCCGGCCTGTCCCGCGCTAAGCGAAAAGTGGCGGGCAATGGTCTCCAGCAGCGGCTGCGCGTAGTAGTTGCTGGCAACGGCCAGGCCGGTGGCGACGGACATTAAGGCAATTAAGGCTGGGCTAAGCCCGTGGGCAGGTTTAGTCATAATGGCTGAAATGATTAAGAAAGAGAGAGTGATAATAACCAAAGGCGGGAAGGGCGGGGAAAATGTCGCGTAGCGGAATGTGCTTTTTGGCTACGGGGCCCTATCTTTCCGTAGGCCGGGTAAGCAAAGTGTCTGTAGGCCAGATAAGGCAAAGCCGCCATCCGGCAGTCGGAGGCGGCTCAGGTACATTCTCGGCATCGCCACACTCGGATGCTGCTTTATGCCGCCCCGAGTGGGCATGCCTGATGGCACGAGGCTGTTCAGGCCTACTTCTGCGCGGCCAGCGCCTCTTTTATCCAGCCGTCAAATACCTGCTGGTGAGCCTGAATCCAGCCATCAACCTGGCCCTGAACGTCGGCTTCTGAAGCCTTGCCGTCATGCATCATCGCGTTCTGTGCGTTAATGTCGGACAGCGGCAGCTTCATAATGGCAAACAGCTTCGCCGCCGCCGGGTTTTTCTCGGCCCAGGCCTTATTGGCGACGATATGCATAGTGCTTACCGGGAAGCCGTAGTTCGCGCCGTTAGCCAGCTTGGTGTCGATATTTTTCTGTACGCCCGGCAGGGAGGAGAACGGCACCTGCAGCCAGACCACGTCTTTCCCCGGTTTCAGCACGTCGCTCACCCAATACGGTGTCCAGGTATAGTAGATAATCGGCTTGCCTTCTTTAAAGCGGGTGATGGTATCGGCCATCATTGCCGCATAGTTGCCCTGATTATGCTCGACCGTTTTGGTCAGATCGTAGGCATCCAGCTGATGATTAATCACCGCCTCACAGCCCCAGCCTGGGTTACAGCCGGTCAGATCGGCCTTACCGTTGCCGTTGGTATCGAACAGTTTGGCGATTTTCGGATCTTTAAGCTGCTCAATATTGGTAATGTGGTACTGGTCGGCGGTTTTCTTATCGATCAGATACCCCTGCGCCGCGCTGCCAACCAGCGTCCCTTCGCGGTAAAATTTCTTGTCACCGCCAGCCGCTGCATACATATCGTCATGCAGCGGTATCCAGTTGACGGCGGTAAAGGTCGCGTCGCCGGCGGCGATAGAGGTGTAGCCGACGTTGTAATCGACTTCGTTGGGTTTACTGACGGTGTAACCGAGCTTTTCCAGCGCGCGGCTGACCAGCAGCGTCTGGAACGTTTCTTCGGACAGGGTGCTCTGTACCGGCTGTACGGTCATGCCTTTCCCCGGCAGGTCGGTGGCAAAGGCGCTGGTGGAAACCAGCGTGGCAAACGCTGTCGCAAAAACAAATGAGTGTCGCATCGTTGTTCCTTTAATAGTGATAGTCGTGGAGCGTTGGCCCGCAGCGCAGGCCAACACGATGGTTACTTAGTGAAAGGGCGGAGCAGCAGACCCAGCGGGCCGGTGCTGTACCAGCGGCGATTGCCACGGCTGCGGGAGTCGCGGCCAACGGCCTGGGTCAGGCGGTCGAGAATGATGGCGAGGATAACGATCCCCACGCCGCCAACCGTTGCCAGCCCCATATCCAGACGGCCAATACCGCGCAGGACCATCTGGCCGAGACCGCCGACGGCGATCATGGAGGCGATCACGACCATTGACAGGGCCAGCATCAGCGTCTGGTTGACGCCCGCCATAATGGTCGGCATTGCCAGCGGCAGCTGCACTTTAAACAGCATCTGACGTGGGCTAGCGCCGAAGGATCGCGATGCCTCGATAAGATCTGCAGGCACCTGGTTAATCCCAAGAATGGTCAGGCGCACAATGGGCGGCAGGGCGAAGATAATCGTCACGACGACGCCCGGGACGTTACCAATACCGAACATCATGACAATCGGCACCAGGTACACGAACGCGGGAGTCGTCTGCATGGCATCAAGCAGCGGACGAATAATCTTCGCCGCCCGCGGGCTTCGCGCCAGCCAGATACCGAGCGGCAGGCCGATTAACACACAGAACAGCAGCGCAGTGAGTACCAGTGCCAGCGTCACCATGGCCTGTGACCATGCGCCAATCGCACCGATGGCAATCAGCGAGATAAAGGTCGCTACGCCCATGCCGAGGCTGGAGATCTGCCAGGCGATGAGGGCGAAAATCACAATCGCCACCGGTGCGGGCATTCCCAGCAGCAGCTGCTGGAAGGCGCTCAGAATATAGTCGACGGGAACGCGAATCCCCTGGAACAGCGGGCGGAAGTGCGTGACCACCCAGTCAATGCCGTGAGTTACCCAGCTATCGAGTGGAATCAGCGTCTTATGGAACGGATCCATAATATTAAAATGCTCAGCCTGCGGAGCGGGCGCGCTGTGCAGCCAGTCTGCGCTACCGCCGGACGGCGTCGATGCCGGAGAGCCCCAGGCGTCGGCAGAATTTGCCGCGCTGTCTGCGGCCGGTGTGGTATCCCACGGGTTAGATTGATCAGCCATTGTTGTTTGCCCCCTCGCGATCTAATGCCTGTAGCAGCATGCGTTTTGAAATCACGCCGACGTACTGCTGTTCTTCTCCCACCACCGGAACGGCGCAGGGCGCGTGGCCCACATGAGAGAGCAATTCGCTGAGCGGCGTCTGCGCATCAACGGCCAGAGGCTCGTCAATCAGCGCCGCGTCGATTCCCAGGTTAGCTTTTAACGCCTCTTTCAGGGAGTCGATGGAGACAATACCGACAAACTTATTTCCGCGTTCAATGACGTAGCCAAATTCGCGGTCATCATCCTGCAATAATTTCAGCGCGGAGCGTGGGCCAAAGCCCGGCGTTTTACGGATTAAGCCATCGGGATTACGACGTGCAATATCTTTGGCGCTAAACACCTGGCTAATATCCACACCGCGGAAGAAGGTGCGGACATAATCATTGGCCGGATTATTCAGAATTTCATCCGGAGTACCCACCTGAACGACTTCGCCATTTTGCATAATGGCAATGCGATCGCCAATTCGCATTGCTTCATCGAGATCGTGGGAAATAAATACCACGGTACGCTGATGTTTCGCCTGTAATTTTACCAGCTCATCCTGCATCTCAGTACGAATTAAAGGATCGAGCGCCGAGAAGGCTTCATCCATTAATAGAATATCAGGGTTGATGGCCAGAGCACGCGCCAGACCGACGCGCTGTCGCATCCCGCCGGACAGTTCATCCGGATAAGCGTGCGCGTAGTTTTCGAGGCCCACCTGACGCAGGGCGTCCAGTGCTTTTTCCTGGCGCTCCTGTACCGGCACGCCCGCAAGGTCCATGCCGAATGCGGTGTTATCCAGCACGCTCATGTGCGGCATCAGCGCAAACGACTGGAATACCATGGCGATTTTTTTGCGGCGCACGTCGCGGAGCTCGGCGTCGGATATTTTGGCAATATCCACACCGTCAATCAGCACCTGACCGCGGGTGGGTTCAATCAGACGATTGAGAAGGCGTACCATGGTGGATTTGCCGGAGCCGGATAACCCCATGATGACAAATATCTCGCCTTCTTCAATGGCCAGACTGGCGTCTTTGACGCCAAGCGATAACCCTGTTTTTTCCAGAATTTGCTCTTTGCTGAAACCCTTCTCGATATATTTAAATGCTCGCTGTGGATGCTCGCCGAATATTTTATAAAGATTCTTAACTTCTAATTTAACTGCCATGCAATATGCGTTTTCCTGTTTTTAGTTTATGTCGATATGGTACCTGATGAGAATAATTACCTTTTTATACCCTAGCACATTCAGATGATGTGACAACCCTCAACCTGTTCTGATCAGAAATATCAGGCAGGGCGATCGTGCGCTCATTTCCCATGATATAAGGGCTGAGCCGCAAATTAGCGCCTGTTGATTTT
The DNA here is from genome assembly GCF_036759865.1 of Kluyvera genomosp. 2. Classification (NCBI taxonomy): domain Bacteria; kingdom Pseudomonadati; phylum Pseudomonadota; class Gammaproteobacteria; order Enterobacterales; family Enterobacteriaceae; genus Kluyvera; species Kluyvera genomosp. 2. The sequence continues at coordinate 120,703 of NZ_JAPKIA010000005.1, read as the reverse complement.
TTTGTAAATTAAGCTGGAAAATTTGCAGGCGATCGGAAAAATGGCATGAATATTGTCGGAAAAATCACCGTGAATTAGCGTGAGTTATTTGTATGATCATGGCCGTTTGATAAGAAATATCCCGGCGAAAAATGTGGGCGTATATTGGCGAGGATTGAGACATTATTTACAACGTCAAATCGCCCGTGAATGATGAATAGTCACGGGCGATTCTGGCTTACATCCGCATACCGACAGCCAGACGGTTAAAGGCGTTCATCAGGCTGATAGCAAAGGTCATATCGCTAATTTGTTCCGCGCTAAAATGCGCCAGCAGCGGCTGGTAGACGTCATCTTCGGCGTGTGTTTCGGCGATGTGCGTCAGATCTTCCGCCCAGGCCAGCGCGGCGCGTTCTGCATCGCTGAAGCGATCGCTCACTCTCCAGCCAGCTAGCGCGTCCAGCCTGGTCTGTTCCACACCGGCTTTGCGCAGCGCGTTGCTGTGCATCTCCAGGCAAAACGCGCAGCCGTTAATTTGTGACACCCGCAGGTACAGCAGCTCAAGCAGCGGGCGTTCCAGCGTGCTCTTTTCCAGCGCGATGCTCGCCTGTACCAGCCCGGCATAGACCGCTGGGCTCAGTTCACTATAGGGTTGGCGTAGTGCAGTCATTGTCTTTCTCCTCGTTCAAGATGAGACAAAAATAGCACTATAATGGCCCTAAAAAGATAGCCATATTCTGGGTAAAAAATAAGACCATGAAAACGCGCCATGTACCGCGATACCAGCAAATTGCTCGTCAGCTGAAGGCGGCGATTGAACAAGGTGAACTGAGCGCGGGCAGGCGTCTGCCGTCCAGTCGCCTCTACGCTCAGGAGCTTGGTGTCTCCAGAGTGACGGTGGAGAACGCCTATGCGGAGCTGGTGGCGCAGGGGTGGCTTGAACGACGCGGGCAGGCAGGGACGTATGTCAGTCATCACTTAACGCTGGAAGCCACGCCAGCGGAGCCGCTTGGTTTTGGCGGCGAGCAGTTCCAGCCGCTGCCGTTCCAGCTTGGCTTGCCCGCGCTGGATCTCTTTCCGCGCGGGCTATGGGCTCGGGTAATGGGGCGCAGGCTGCGTACGCAAACCCGCTTTGACCTCGCGTTGGGCGATGTGTGTGGTGAACTGGCGCTGCGTCAGGCGATAGTCGAGTACCTGCGGCTGTCGCGGAGCATTGAGTGCGATGCCGGTCAGGTGTTTATCACTTCGGGCTATGCGGCGGCTATGAGCCTGGCGCTTAAAGCGCTGGATGGGCGCGGTGAGAGCATGTGGGTAGAAGATCCAGGCTTCCCGCTGATCCGCCCGACGCTGGCAGAGGAGGGCGTAAGCCTGCACCCGGTGCCGGTTGACGACGAGGGGATGAATATTGACTGGGCATTACAGCATGCCGGCGACGCGCGATTTGCGCTATTAACTCCGGCTCACCAGAGCCCGACCGGCGTGGCGCTGTCGCTGCCGCGTCGGCGACAGCTGCTCGACTGGGCGGCACACCAGCGGGCGTGGGTCATTGAAGACGATTATGACAGCGAGTTTCGCTATCACGGCAAGCCGCTGCCGCCGTTGAAGAGTCTGGATGCGCCACAGCGGGTGATTTATGTAGGGACGTTCAGCAAATCGTTGTTTCCAGCGCTGCGGACCGCCTGGCTGGTGGTTCCGCTGCCGCTGGTGGCGGCGTTTCGTCGTCAGGCTCAGCGTGCGGCCTGCCCGGTGCCGCTGCTCTGGCAGCACACGCTGGCAGACTTTCTACGCGAAGGTCACTTCTGGCGCCATCTGAAGAAAATGCGCATTCACTATGCCCAGCGTCGCCGCTGGCTGGAAACCGCGCTCGTGGCTCAGGGTTTTCAGGTTGTGGCGCAATCCGGCGGCATTCAACTGGTGGTCACGGTCGAGGGGGACGATCGCGCGATGGCGCGCAGGGCCCGTGAGGCTGGCCTGGCGGTACAGGCTATCAGCGACTGGCGGATAGCGACAGGTGGACGAGGCGGGCTGATAATGAGCTTTACGAATCTTATTTCGCAGGCGATGGCTGACGAGCAGGTGGCGGCGCTACGGCGGGCGCTAAAATAAAAACCCCGGAGCATCAGAGACACTCCGGGGGAGACGCGTTTTTATTATCAACATCATTGTGGTTATATTATCGGCGCGATCCCAATAATACGCCAATAAAAATACCTACCGCCGCGGCCGCGCTCACACTTTGCCACGGTTTATCGCGAATATAGCTGTCTGCCGTTTCGGCAACGTCGCATGCGCTTTGCTGTATGCGGCTACGGCCGTGAATACGTGCGCGGGTTTCGCTGAGTAACGCTTTAGCCTTACGACGAGCGGTATCTACCTCATCTTTATTTTCACTGGCCCAGCTCTTCAGAATATCTTCCAGACTGTCGGCTAATTGGCTGACATCGTTATGAATATCTTGTACTTCGTCGTCAGCTTCATTGCGATTAAACAACTTTGGCATCTCGGCCTCCTCGAATTTGTATTGAGCGTTAAGTGTAGGCCATACGCTATAAATTGCCGGGAATTAATGAGTTTCTGGAATTATCTGAAAGCGAGACGAATACTGATTCATGTAAGGTGGCGATGCAGTAAAAGATAACGAGGAAAAAATATGTATTTACGACCTGACGAGGTAGCGCGCGTGCTTGAAAAAGCGGGCTTTACCATGGATGCGGTAACCCCCAAAGCCTACGGCTATCGCCGCGGTGAGAATTACGTCTACGTTAACCGCGAAGCGCGGATGGGGCGCACTGCGTTGATTATTCATCCGGGGCTTAAAGACCGAAGCTATAAATTTGCCGAACCGGCGTCTGATATTAAAGCTTGCGATCACTATGAACAGTTCCCGCTGTATCTCGGCGGCGATGTGGAACAGCACTACGGCATTCCGCACGGTTTTAGTTCACGAATGGCGTTAGAACGCTTTTTAGATGGGTTATTTGGCGAGAACGTATGAATAAACGACTGGCATCGCCAGTCGTTTATTGCGCGTCTATCAGGCTTTTGCCTGGGTATATTGTTCCACACGGAACAGGCGACGGCAGAAATCGAGGAAGTAGCCGTAAGCCGCCCCCATCACCAGCGAGATCGCCGCGTTAGAGCTGACCGCCGCGGCAATCTGGTGCCAGTCAGCGCCAACGCTCAGCAGAATCATAACGTACACTGGCGACTGGAAGGTCACGTACGCCAGCGGGTCCGCCGCTCTTCTCACCCAACCTGCCGGGCTGATACGCGCCGCCTGGCGCATAATAAAGTCACGATACAGACCGTATGGCCAGGCAATAATAATGTTGACCGGAATAGCAACCAGACGTGATGAAAGTGACTGCTCGAAGGTCATTCCCGAGAGAAATATTTCAATCATCATGTTCACGACGGAACAGTAGACCACCATGGCGAAAGTGTCTGCTGCCGCATGACGCAGGCGTGACTGCGCAGAGAACATCGGTATGCTCCTCGAAAATGGACGTTATAACTGAGTGAAAACGTTTTTTTAGGCGTTTTGGATTGGTTTGTGCGACGCGTATAGGTTATCCATCTACAATAAAACAAACAACTAGTGAAATATTTTTATTTAATGCGTTTTTGTCAATAAAATACTCTGCCGTCGATTATTTTTTGAGCGCTACGCTATTTTTGTTTTTGAAGGTTATTTTAATGATTAAAATCATTGTGTTATGTGATGAGTTCGCCGGAGTGTGATGGGCGTAAATGCCGGCATGATTCACGCGTCGGCGTGCGATGCTGATTTTATTGTGATCGCTATCGCTATTGGTTTTTTTATCCAAATTTTGGGCTTTTTATTAGCATTAAATGTTGGATGTTAGATTTTTGAGATATGCGTGAAATTTGGGTAATCATGCAACTGAAGGGGGGAAGGAAGCGGCGAGCGATGCTCACCGCAGAAAGCACTCAGCAGACGCCAAAGTCTCCCTCTTCATGGTACGGGGCAACGTCGTCGTTTTTCAGGGTGTATTGTTTACCGTGCTCATCGCTTGCCTGTACGGCGACGATGCTATCTTCATGCGCTTCAATGACTTTGAGTTTTGGTCCGCCCATTTTGGACTGAACCAGATCGCCAGGTGCAAACATCCACGAACTCCTTTGTTATAGAGGGTGATATCTTGTCGCCGCGGCGGCAGCCGTCAACGACGGTTCCACGGCATCGCGACTAACAGCCGCGCCATGCCGCAAAAACCCGTCACCCCGGCAAAGGTTAAGCCCGCGCCAACGAATGCGCTGAGCAGGAAGAAGGCGCTGGAAACGCTATAGCCGAGGATAACGCCCAGTAAAATTAGCACGCCAGCCGCAATCTGTACCTGGCGCATTAGGGGTAGCGGCTGTGATTTATCTTCAACGGTGAGCAGACCGGCCTGACGCCAGCCATCAATCCCACCTTCAACAATGTTCACCTGTGCAGGCGCGGCCGCTGCGACAAGGCGGGCGAGATTGTTACGGGTACGGTTACCGGACTGGCAGTGAAAAATCACCACGTCCGCTGCGGACGCCTGCACGGTTGCACCTTGCTCAATGGCGCCGAGCGGAAGCAGGCGAGCGGCAGGTATATGTTCGCGGGCATATTCATCGGCGTCGCGAATATCAATCAGCAGGGCACCCTGTTCGGTCAGGGCGAAGGCTTCTTTCGGGGAAATCGTTTCTGTCGTCATGCAGGGGCTCCTCAGGGGCAGTAGAGCGTTTTTAAGGTGGCGACTATCTGCTGCACCGCCTCGTTTTTGATGAAATAGTGAAGACGCTGTGCCTCGCGCCGACAGTCAACCAGCCGCTCTTCCCGCATGCGCGCAAGGTGCTGTGAAGTCGCGGACGGGCTTAACCCGCAGGCTTTGGCTAAATCGCCTGCGCTGGTGCCCGGTGCGTCGCAGAGCATACAAAGGATCAGCAGCCGGCGAGGGTTGCTCATCGCTTTGAGTAGCGCGGCGGCCTCGCCGGCACGGGACTGAAGCAGTTCATTTGGGGTCATAGTTAGTTTAGATTTTACTTAATTTAGTAAATGCTAAACTAATCGGGAATACATTGCGAGAGATATTTGCGCAGTCGGCAAACTCATTAGTATGCTAATGGTTAAGTGGGTTGAAAATAAATAAACGGAATAATAATGGGAATATTCCTAGTTTTATTTGAGCACCGCATTTTTTGTCATAAAAGACAGGCGAGAATATGCATAACAACGTTAACTCGGTTAAATTATTTCATTAAGTGTTAAATTCAATAGCTCTGATTCGCTGGGAGTTTTGTGTGATGTAATTTCAAATACAACATGTGGTCACGCTTGTTGAAACTTTTGTATCTGAATTAAATACTGTCACGGGTATTTTACTTAATCACGGGTTGCATCATATCTAAATAAGAATATTATTAGCTACGTATTCCTAATACATTAATGATTAACCGATCTTGCTGAATAATAATTATTCGGCCTTTACTGGTTATTATTTGAGTCGAATGAATACGTTATACTCTACAGACGGAACAAAACCATATAAACAGGGAGGATATGACGGCGGGACGCTGGAGAATAATATTTATTCTCAGATATTCCTGCATAAATATTAAGTTAAGAAGAGACCAAGAATGAAATCACAACTCCGCATTATGGCATGTGTCGTAGCCGCACTCGTATCTGGCGCAGCTATCGCGTCCGTATCGACGAACCCAGGTTCCGATGCGGGTACACAGGGCACCGGCGGCCAGGTAAAATTCACCGGTTCAATCACCGATTCATCTTGTAACGTTGATAGCAGCACCGCTAACCAGACCGTCGACCTTGGTAAATGGGCAAAATCCTATTTCACCGGCGTAGGCACTGAAACCACCAAAACCGCGTTCCACATCAAGGTCAAAGACTGCCCGGATTCCGTAGAGCAGGTCTCCGTACTGTTTGACGGTAACAAAGATAAAATCAATTCTTCCCTGCTGGCCGTTGAATCTGGCGCAACCGGCGTGGGCATCAAACTGTATGAAGATGACCAGACTAAACAGGTTGTCCCAGGCGTCGTGTCGGCAAAACACGCGGTTGTTGAAGGCGATGATGCCGGCTCTGCCGATCTGACCTTCTACGCTGACTACGCCTCTACAGGCGCAACGGTAACGACCGGTACCGCGAATGGCGTGGCCGATTTTAATATGGTTTATAACTAATTAAGCCGTGAGCAGAAGGCAACTTCTGCTCAATTTTTGCTTTATCTAATAACGCTGGTCATTCCTATGAATCGATTTATCGCGAGCATAGCTCTTTCTGCATTTGTTTTATCGACGACGGCTCAGGCCGGTATTGTCATGGGAGGAACTCGCGTAATTTACCAAGAAGGAAAACGAGAAGCCTCTATTTCGGTAAGTAATGCCGATACGTCTACACCCTATTTAGTACAGTCGTGGGTGGAGAATTTTTCCGCCACAGATAAAAGTCAGCCGCCTTTTATTGTGACCCCGCCATTGTTTCGCCTTGACCCTGAACAAAAAAATATACTGCGTATTAACTACACTGGCGCAAATTTACCCAACGACCGTGAGTCCGTATTTTGGTTAAACGTTAAAAGTATCGCCCCCTCGAAACAGGGGGAGGACAATAAATTACAGGTCAATATTAAGTCAAAATTTAAGATCTTCTATCGGCCAAATCATCTTGCCGGTGATGTGACGGAAGCCTGGAAACAGCTAACGTTCCATTCCGTGGGTTCAGAACTGACCGCTCATAATCCTACCCCTTATTTTGTTTCATTTTTCTCCCTTTCGGTCGGCGGTCAGGAGCTGGAGTCTCCGGGCATGATTGCGCCGTTCAGCGACAAAACGTGGCCGATTAGCCGCTTAGGTACCGTGAAATGGCGGGCGATAAATGATTTTGGCGGTGTGACTGATTTTACTCAACGGTAATTATTACGGGCCCCAGCGTGAAGACGACAACCTCAGACTCCCGGAACGACGATACTACACTCGGTACCGCCGTGCTGCTGGCCTGCGTGCCGACGGCACTGTTCGTCTTGTGTTACAACCCTGCTGTCTGGGCTGACGATTACTTTGACCCGGCGGCCGTTGAATTGTCTGACCCGCAGCAAAAAACCGCCGATTTACATTACTTCGCCAGGTCGGGCGGCCAGCAGCCGGGGAGCTACCCCGTAACGGTGTGGGTGAACAACCAGCAGGTTGCACAGGAGACGGTGGAATTTATCGACGGCGGTGATGGTCTGCTGCCGGTGCTTACGCCAGAGAAGCTGGCGGATTATGGCGTCAACATCAGCGCCTTCCCCGCGTTCGAGCAGTTACATGATGGCGAAACGTTAACCCATATTGAACGCTTTATCCCCGATGCCAGCAGCCATTTTGATTTCGCCAGCCAGCGGCTGAATCTGAGCATTCCGCAGGCGGCGCTGAACCTTAAAAGCCGCGGGTACGTCGATCCGTCACGCTGGGACGACGGCATTCCGGCGGCGTTTGTTGACTATAACCTCAGCGGCGCCCAGTCCCATGAAGACGAACGCACAACGCAAACGGACTACCTCAATTTGCGCAGCGGCGTTAACCTCGGCGGCTGGCGGCTACGTAATATTGCCTCCATGCAGTATGACAAAACCCGCCGCTGGCGTTCACAGAGTACCTACCTGCAGCACGATGTGCGGGCGCTGAAGAGCCAGCTGCGCATTGGTGATACCTATACCAGCGGCGACGTGTTTGATAGCGTGCAGTTCCGCGGCGCGCAGCTGATGTCGGAAGAAGAGATGCTGCCGGACAGCCAGCGCGGATTCGCCCCGGTTATTCGCGGTATGGCCCACAGCAATGCCAAAGTAACCGTCTCCCAGCATGGTTATGTGATTTATGAAACCTTCGTCGCCCCCGGCGCGTTCGCGATTAACGATCTTTATCCGACCTCGCAGAGCGGCGATCTGGAGGTGACGGTTAAAGAAAGCGACGGCTCTGAGCGAAAGTTTACCCAGCCGTTTTCCGCCGTGCCGTTTATGCTGCGACAGGGACGGGTGAAGTACAGCGTCAGCGCCGGACGCTTTTATTCCACGCAGCCACAGACCCGTGAGCCGCAGTTTGTGCAGTCGACGCTGTTCTACGGGCTGCCTGCCGATATCACGTTCTACGGCGGCGCGCAGGTGGCGGACGATTATCAGGCCTGGTCCGCCGGGCTGGGACACGGTTTTGGCGAACTGGGATCGTTAGGCTTTGATTACACCCGCGCGACGACCCGCACGCCGTCAAATCGGCGCTACAGCGGCAACTCAGCGCGCCTGCAGTACCAGAAAGAGTTTGCCAGCAGCGGCACATCGCTCAGCCTGGCAAGCTATCGCTATTCCTCCAGCGGTTACTATGACTTCAGCGAGGCGAATGCGCTGGAAGGCCGCTACGGCGTCACGGATAATAAACGCACGCGCGAAGAGTTCTCGCTTTCACAAATGCTGGGCAGCCTTGGCAGCCTGTCCGCATCGGCCTGGACGCAGACTTATTGGCACGCTCGCGGCCATGATGAGACAGTGCACGTCGGTTTTTATAGCGCCTGGAAAGGCGTCTCCTGGGGCGTGGGCTACTACTACACCGCATCGTCAGAATATAAAAAAGCCGATCGCTCGTGGTCATTTAATCTGAACGTACCGCTGGGCAAAATGCTGCCGGGCAGCTCTGTCAGCTACAGCAGCACCACCGATAACGCAGGCCACGCCTCGCAGCAGGCTTCACTCTACGGCTCGGCGCTGGAGAAAAACAATCTCTTCTACAGCGTGCAGCAGGGGTACGGTAACAACGGCCAGGGCAGCAACAGCGGCGTGTCTCTGGACTATCGCGGCGGCTACGGTGAAGCGCAGGTGGGTTACCAGCATGACAAAATCAGCAATCAGATAACCTGGGGCGCTTCCGGTTCCATCGTAGCCCATCCTCACGGCGTCACTTTCGGCCAGTACACCGGCGACAGCTTTGCCGTGGTTCGCGCGCCAGGCGCCGACAACGTGGATATCGAGAATGGCACGGACGTGCACACCGACTGGCGCGGCTATGCGATTGTGCCCACGCTGACCGCCTACCGTAAAAACGACATCAGCCTGAATACCGAAACCATTCCAGATGATGCCGACGTGGAGCTGCTGGGACAAACGGTCATCCCTGGCGGCGGCGCTATCGTCGAGGCGGATTATGCCACGCACTTGGGGAATCGGGTGCTGTTCACCCTGCGCGGACGCGGCGGGCCGCTGCCGTTTGGCGCCAGCGCGAGGGTTAAAGGCGATGACGATGCGGCGACCGGTATCGTCGCCGAGCAGGGGCAGGTGTACCTGAGCGGCGTGCCGGATGAAGGCACCCTTGAGGTGCGCTGGGATGACCATAACGCTACGCAAACCTGCGTGGCCCACTTCCATCTTCCTGACAATCAGCAACGTCGGCCGGTCAAAACCGCCAGCGTCACCTGTTTATAAAAGGTCGCGAATATGAATCGAAGATATGCTCTTTTTGGCTGGCTGATATTGCTGGTCGCGGGGATCAGCAGCCCACGGGTGTGGGCGGAAAGCTGCAACACCACCGTTGGCGACATGACCATTAACACCCAGAACGTGCAGTACCTGCCGACGCTGCCGGTCAATTCGCAGATGTCGCATTCGCTGGCGGATAACGGCAGCGGTATTCACTTTACCTGTGACCTGCAGGCACCGGCTTCCGCCTGGAAAAGGCTGATTTACCAGCAGGTAGATACTTCCGGTGCCGCTATCGCGGTGAACGGGGTGCACATTTTTGCCAGTAAGCTCAGCGGGCTGGGCTATTCGCTGGGCTTTCAGTGCAACGGCGGGGCGGTGCACTACATCGATGGCACGTCTTCTCCGGCAGGGAAAGAGTCGGTCACCGTGTGCGACAGTGCCGATCTGCCTTCACTGCTTTCCGAGCGTGAGATTATTGTGAAGGCGTATGTCACCTTCTATAAAATTGGCGATGTGCAGTTGGTCAGCGGTAACCACGCTAACGTGGAGTCGCAGCCGCAGGTCGGGAAGCTGTATATGGAACAGCAGGATGCTTCAGGAAACGGCACGGCCACCTCGTCGCCGACGTTCCTGAGTTTGTCGGCCCTGAACGTGGATATTGGCTCCAGCGGCAGCTGCGAGGTCGCGACAACGACCATCAATGTTGGCCTGGGATCAGTCAATAAATCCGCGTTCAAAGGCGTCAATACCACCGGCGGCAGCGCGCAAAACTTTGCCATCCCGGTGTACTGCTCGCAGCCAACGGACGTACGCATCGGCTTTTTCGGCCTGGAGGCCGACGCCAGCCTGCCGGATACGCTGGCATTAACCCAGGGCGAGGGTACGGCTAAAGGCGTGGGTATTAAGCTGAGCTATGGCAGTAACGACGCGCCGGCACCGACCGCTGGCACCGCGGTGAAGCTTAACGAATCGGCGAATCTGCCGGTGCTGAAGAACGTGAAGGCCAGCAGCGTCTCCAGCGCCGAGCGTATCAACTTTACTGCGCAGTACGTACAGACGGGCAGTACCGTGAGTGCCGGCACGGCCAACAGCATGGCGACATTTACGCTGATTTATAACTGACGCTTGCCGTTGCTATGCCGCGCCATCCGGCGCGGCTAAACGTCGGATGGCGGCAGCGCCTGTAAAATGCGCAGCGCTTCTGCGTCGTTCAGCGGGTAGTCAAAGAAACGGCGGTAAAACGCCTGCGTCACGCTTGCCATGTTAACGTCCGGAAATAAGTCTGGATGCAGCATGGCTGCCGCCCATTGAATTTGTAGCGCGCTTTCGGTGCCATAGCGATCCCACGGGAAAACGCCCGCAGGGTTCTGTTGCACTCGATTGTTTTTCACCGCCTTCAGCCCGGCGAACAGCCCGGCGTAGGCAGAATTCGCCAGAGAACCGCAGTTCGCGCCCAGAATGATCACATCGGGTTGCCAGGCGAGTACCTGTTCCGGCGAGACTTCTCTCATATTTCCCTCTATACCCGCCGCCGCATTTTTGCCGCCGGCCAGCGTTATCCAGGTGTCGATCAGCGTTTTGCTTCCGTCCACTTTCAACGGCTTGAGCGATTGGATATGCAGTACCGTTGGACGCTGTGCGTCGGTAAGCCCCTGCGTTTTATGCTGCACGTTCTGGAGGACCGATTGTAGATACTGGTTGTAATCCGCCGCACGCTGACGTGCCGTTTGTGTTCCCAGCGCTTCAGCGGTGGTAGTGACGGATTTCATCAATGAGGGATAATCGGTAAATGCCATCTCGAGCGTCGGTAAGCCAGCCTGACGGTAGCTTTCTGCGCGATCGTTACCTCTGGCGGTAAAGACCAGATCCACCCGTTTTGCCAATAGGCTTTCCGGGTTAAAGGCCGTGCCGCGAACCTGGAGGGCGTGATGGAGCGTCGGGGTGATTTTAAACATCCACGGCTGGCTTTCGGGATGGTTAACGGTGGCGACAATCAGGCTGCCTGCACCCAGGGTCATCAGCACCGAATGGTGCGCAAACCAGCCGTCGGCAATTGCGCTAACCCGATCGGGTACTGTTACGGTATGACCAGCATCATCCACGACCTGACGTGAGGCCAGGGCGGGGAAGGCTAGCCACGCGCAGAGTAACCACGCATGGCGACGTTTCATATGAGTGCTCCTTAAAAATCAATCTGCATGGAGAGCTCAGCCTGACGCGGTGCGCCCAGCTGTGCGCTGGCGTAGCCCGCGCCGGTATAACCGGTCAGCGCGCCCGGGACCACGTTGGTCCAGTAGCGGCGATTGGTCAGGTTGGTGACGTCCAGACGGAAGGTGACCGGCGTATTGAACATGCGGGTCGCGTAGCTCCCGCCTACGTCGACGGTCGTATAGCTTCCGACCCAGCTATCGTTGGCATTATCGGTCGCGCGGCGACCGACGTAGCGTACATTGGTGTCAACATCGACGCCCGGCAACTGCTCGAGGCTATATACCGCCAGCATGCTAGCGGTGAATCGCGGCAGGCCGACGACCTGTTTGCCGTTAGCGCTTGCGCTTGCCGTGTCGTGCAGACGCGGATCGAGCCAGGTGGCACCGCCGAACAGGCGCAGGTTACGCGTGACGTGCCCGTCAGCCATCAGCTCCAGACCTCGGTTTTTCTGCGTGCCGTCTTCGGCAAAATCGCCGCTCTCATTGGTGTAGGCGAACGGACGTTTCGCCTGGAATAACGCGGCAGAGAGCATCAGATCGTCAATCGGAGCATATTTGGCCCCCACTTCAATTTGATGGCTACGGTACGGGTCGAGGATCTGTCCGGCATTGCTGGCGCCTGCCGGTGCGGTATCACCCTGCTGCATGCTATCAGCCCAGGTGGTGTACAGGGTGATATTGTCCAGTGGCTTATACATCAGGCTGGCTGAACCGCTGGCCCCGCGATCCTTTTTATCGCTGGTCTGCTGACGGGACTTATTGTAGTTACTGACCGTGAACAGATTTTCACTGCCGGAAAGCAGCAGGCTCCACTGCGGGCTAAAGTGCAGCGTGTCGCTCAGCAGAAAAGCGTGCTGAGTCGTGGTGGCGGATTGATAGCGACGGTTAAAGTCCGGGTACGGCGGTCGTGGATAGGTTGGGTGCTGATCCAGCGAGGAGTGACCGAGCGTGAAGGTCCCTCCGTTTACCGGATTATAGTTTTTCCACACGAAGCCGCGTACGCCGGTACTGATATCGTGCGTTAACCAGCCGGTGTCGACGCTGCCGGTCAGGTTAGCCATATAGCTATTGATCGTAAAGCGGCTGGCGGCCGAGTTGGCGGTGGTGGTGGTGTAACTGCCGCGATTGTCGGTCAGCGTGTTGGTCACGGTGGTTGATTCCCGATCCGCTATCTGGCGCAGCACGCCGACGTCCAGCAGCCAGTTTCCGTCGAAATCATGCTTCAGATGCAGGCTGGCGGTGCTGGTTTCATCGTCATTACCTGCGTAGCGCTGACCGTATTTCGCTTTGGTTGCGTCAAGCGGGGAAGGGAAGTGTACGCCTTTGGCCAATGCAAACGACCCGGCCATGCCTTTTTCATAATAGTGGTAGTAGCTGAAGTTGCTCTCCAGTACCGTTTTATCGGTCAGCTGGAAGTCCAGGCCCAGGCTCGCCAGCTGGCGGCGTTTATGGCTGCCGCTGGTATAGCCATGGCCCTCGTCATTGAGCAGGTTGAGGCGATATTTGACGCGGTCACCGTCGTCAATCGGTCCGCTGAAATCCAGCGCGGTTAACGCGCCGTTGCCGGTGCTAGCACCTACAGTGACGCGGTGCAGCGGAGTGTCGGTGGGGCGTTTGGAGACCAGATTAAACATCCCGGCAGGGTTGGCTGGGCCATAAAGCGATCCCGCAAGACCGCTCAGGACCTCCACGCTCTGGAACTGTTCAGCGGCGTATTCTGTGGTGGAGACAGCGTTCAGGCCATCAATCATATGGTTTTGCACCACGCTGCCCTGCATGCCACGGGTTTGCGGTCGGACGCCCTCTCCCTGAACGGAAGGCATATAGCGGTAAACATCCTTAACGCTTTTTAGCTGCTGTTGGTTTATCAACGACGACGACAGGGTTTGTACCGACCATGGAACATCAATCAGTGCGCGCTTACCCAGCCCGCCGATCGTGGCTTCTTTTTGTGAGGCCAGCGGCTCTTGCTGCGTGCCTTCTGCTGCCGCTGTGGAACTACCGGAGACCACCATGGTGTCTTCAGCGTAGCCAGGATGGGTGATGGCCAGGCATGACAGCGCCAGTAGGCCCATATTGAACGGTTTGCTTTTATAAGAGAACATTTTGAATTCAGTGTGTTAGCGGAAAGACTGGTGGTAAGCGAGTTACCATCGACGCATGAGGGGAACAGCTATTATTATTTGTGTGATGAATATGATGTGAGCTTTCGATATATAAGTCAATATATAACGAAGGGGTAGATCAGGCGAAAAAAAACGCCCAATGTTTCCATTGGGCGTCGGGTGTCGAGCGGGGGAAGAACGTTATTCGCTAACTTTTTTCTGCAGGTCAGCGGCACCTTCTTTGGTTTTATCCCAGCCTTCTTCAGCACCTTTTTTCGTGGCGTCCCAGCCTTTCTGGGAAGTCTCTTTGGTTTTGTTCCAGCCTTTCTGCGCACCTTCTTTGGTGGCATCCCACCCTTTTTCCGTGCCTTCTTTGGTTTTGTGCCAGGTCTTCTGAGCGCCTTCGCTGACCTGACTGCCGACGCTGTCGCTTTTGCCTTCAGCGGCGTGTTTGGATTTCAGTTTTAGCTCTTCGCCCTGATTTTGCGCCTGATGCAGTTTCTCTTTGGCAGTATTCGCGTGCGCCTGAGCCTCGGCGACCGTCTCATCGGTAGCGTGTGTGGTCGCAGCGAAAACCGGGGAAGCCAGCAGGAGTGCTGAAAGTGCAATCGTTGTTTTTTTCATCTTAAATCCTCATCAGTTTGTGAGCGTTAGAAAGCATGGCACAGACATTCTGATGCGGCTCTAGGAATAAACTGTAATTGAATCATTGTGTTCCCAAGGCGGTTTTCACCACCTGACAATTATCATCGTTCCAGCACGATGAGCGGCGCGTCATCGTGGGACTGCGTAACGCGCATTTCGGCCTGGTAAAGGCTGCGCAGCGCCGGTTCGGTCAACACCTCCTGCGGCGTACCGTTGCTGACGACTCGCCCCTTTTCCAGCAGTATGATGCGATCGGCGTAGCGTGCGGCGAGGTTGAGATCGTGCAGCACGCAGCAGACGTTAAACTGACGTTCCTGCACCAGTTGACGGAGCAGGCGAAACAGGTGCTGCTGGTGGTGAATGTCCAGCGCCGACGTGGGTTCATCAAGAAACAGCCATTTAGGCGAGGGCTCGGGCTCCCACAGCTGTACCAGTAATCGTGCCAGCTGCACCCGCTGCTGTTCGCCACCGGAAAGATGGCGATAGTCGCGAGCGGCCAGCTCGCTACAGCCGCAGAGTGCCAGAATGCGCTCGCTTTCGTCACCCGGATTGCGGGTTCGGTGAGGGTGGCGGCCCATACGCACCACTTCCATCACGCTGAACGGAAAGGCCATGTGACAGTTCTGGCGCATGACCGCTCGCGTTCTCGCCAGCTCTGCCGTTGGCCATTCGCTAAGTGGCTTACCTAACAGCGAACACTGGCCGCTATCCGGCTGCAGATAACCGGTTAGCTGGCGTAGCAGGGTGGATTTCCCCGCGCCGTTCGGCCCGAGAATAGCCACAATTTCGCCGCCGGGTAGCGTCAGAGAGACGTTATTCGTCAGGCGTCGCCCCTGAATGCTGTACGTCAGGTTACGGGCGTCAATCATAGCGCTCTCCGGGTACGTAAAATCAGCCATAAAAAGTAGGGGCCGCCGATCAGGCTGGTCAGCAGACCTACCGGCATTTCTGCGGGCTGGACCAGCGTACGCGCCAGGGTGTCGGCGACCAGCAGCAGGCTGGCACCTGCCAGCGTTGAGCAGGGGATGAGCCAGCGGTGGTCGGCGCCGATGGTCATGCGGATAAGATGCGGGATAACCAGACCAATAAAGCCAATCACCCCGCTGACCGATACCGCCGCGCCGACCAGCAGCGAGCTCAGCAATAACAGCTGCTGGCGCCTGCGTTTGACGTTGACGCCGAGGTAGTGCGCCTCTTCGTCCCCGAGCTGCAGCAGGTTAAGCGTGTTTGCCAGCCAGGCGGTGGCGAGCATGGCGGGAAGCGCAAAGGAGGCTGCTACGATCAGCGTGGGCCACTGCGCCTGCCCGAGGCTGCCCATCATCCACAGCGTGAGCTGGCGCAGCTGTTGCTCGTCGCCGATGTAGCTCAGGATACCTATCGCCGCGCCGCACAGGGCATTGATGGCGATGCCCGCCAGCAGCAGCTGCATCATGCCGCCGTGGGTGTGGCGCAGGCTGATGAGAAAGATCACCGCGCAAACCACCAGGCTGCCGGCGACGGCGAAGATCATCTGTTCATACAGCATCATCACCGCGGGGAGTGAAAGCGGAAAGATAATCGCCATGCCGACCATCAGCGCCGAACCGCTGCTGACGCCCAACAGGCCCGGATCGGCCATTGGATTGCGGAACAGTCCCTGCATGATGACCCCCGCCGTTGCCAGCGCGCCGCCAACCAGCACGGCCAGCAGCACGCGCGGCAGGCGAATATTGAGCCAGATATCGCGATATTGCTCGTCCAGCAGGGAGGTGAAGGTGATTTTTAGCGCACCCTGGCTGGCGCCAACCAGTACGAGCATCGCCAGTATCAGCAGCAGGCCGATAAAAACGCTGAAGGATGAGAGTGAATCCTTGAACACGCAAATCTCCATAACATCGATGCGGCGCTGCCGGGCAGCGCCGCGAAGGGATTAGGCCGGTTTAAGGCCCGGCTCGATCAGGCTGTAAACCTGATGATTGAGCGTTGGGGCGCTGGCCAGCGCCTGAATATGCGCCGCCACGTCGGCACGCTGCACAAAACCATGTACTTCCTGCTGCTGAATGCGCTGCGCTTTGCCGCTGCCCGCGCCGTTAAGCAGGCCGCCGGGGCGCAATATGGCATAGTCCAGCGTGCTGGTTTGAAGCCAGCTTTCCGCCAGCGTTTTTTCTCTGACCGCCTGACCAAATGCCGCCTTCGCACGTTCGGAAAGGAACGGCCAGCTGTCGCCGCAGCCCAGTGAGGTCACCAGAATCATCCGGCGGATACCCGCGCGCTCCGCGGCATCAATGACCGTCCGGTGCGCCAGGTAGTCGTGCGCGCCGCCCATGGTGGATATCACCGTGGCCGACGGGCCCGCGGCCAGGCAAGCCTGCGCAACGCACTTGGCGTCGCAGGCATCGCCGACGATTGTCGTTACGCCGCTAGCCTGTAGACGTGCAGCGGCCTCAGCGGTGCGCACAAGCGCCACGACCGGGCGTTTTTCGACCCGCGCGCGCTCAAGCGTCATGGCCCCCACGCCCTGTCCACCGGCACCAAAAATCAGCCACGGGCTCATCAGGCATCCCCTTTCAGCGCGGCGGCCAGGGTACGGAAGGCATCAACCTGCTCGCTCAGCAGCTGGCGGTGATCATCGCGGCCGAGGAAGATTTTGAACATCGCGCTACCCGCGGCGTTGAAGAACAAGATTGAGGCGGTATCCATCGCCATAAATTTACGTTCGACCAGCGCGATGTGGGTGCAGTTTTCCGCCTTGATGTGGCCGGTCATCCCCTTTTTACCGCGCAGGTTGAAGTAGCCGTGGCGGTGGAAACCGGACGGCAGCTCGCCGGTAAATTCCAGAATGACGTCAGCGGTATGCACCAGCGTGGTGACTTTGCCCCATTGGCAAACGCTGTCCCAGACGGTGTCAAACCGATCGCCGCTCACCAGCGTGTGGGACGGCAGATGGCGTACCACGTCCAGCAGCGTGGTGTTGTATTGCCCGGCGATGGCTTCCAGCGTGCCGTCGGGCTCGGTTTTTAAAAAGTCGTGCAGAGAAACGTTGCTCATCATTAGCTCCTGTTATGGGGTTTCTACCGCAATACGCGGTGCGTTAAGCTCCTGAATCAGTTCATCAAGAGACTGTAAAATGTTGCTGGCCCAAAAACGGCCTTCGTTGGTCAGACGCAGACAGGTGGAAGCGTCTTGGGTTAATCCCGCGCGGTGCCACTGTGCCAGCAGCGGAGCGAGACGGGCGGCGTGTGGCGTCAGATCGTCCAGCGGTACGCGAGCCGTTTCAACGCCAGCCTGTAGCGTATGTCGCCACTGGAAGCCACGGTCGGCGGTACGCATCATCATCATCAGCGGCTTTTTGCCGGCAGCGATGGCGTCATGCCAGTTGTTCAGATTGCGTTCGACCATCCACGAATAGCCATTGACTGAGCCGCCCGCGCCGGAACCCAGCGCCAGGCAGTCTGCGCCTTGCTTAATCAATAGGTTATAGAGATTGCGTTCGCGGGTGGTGCGCGCCCAGTGGCTGTTGCTAATACAGCGCCATCCGGCCTGCGCCATAAAGTCGCAGCCCTGGAGGTACAAATCGCGGCGTTCCGCTGGCTGCGGTACCTGAGTACGCCCATTTTCAACCGCTTTGCCGAGCGGCGTATTTGGCAACAGGTTCAATGCGTAGAGATCTACGCCGTCCAGGCCGATATCGCGGGCGATCGCCAGATCCTCGCCCCACAGCGTGGTATCCTGTCCCGGCAGGCCAAACAGCAGATCGCACACCACCGCGGCGCGATCGCGGCGCACCAGGCCTTCCATAAAGGCGATGGCGGTAGGGCCGTCGGAGGTGCGGGCCATTTTTTTACGGATTTTGCTGTTAAATGACTGAATACCAATCGAGAAACGGTTTGCCCCCGCGTCCAGGCAAGCGTCGATGCGCGCGTCATCAAAGTTCAGCACGCGGCCTTCAATGGTTATCTCACAGTCCGGTGCCAGCGGCAGACGTTCGCGCAGGGCGGTAATAATGCGTGCCAGATCGCGAGCGGAGAGCGCAGAAGGCGTGCCGCCGCCGAAGTAGACCGCATGAATCGGCGCGGACTGATGCAAAACGCTATCGGCCTCCATCGCAATTTCATGCAGCAGCGCGTCGGTATAACGCGCACAGCTATCTTCTTCATAACGGTTCTGATAGAAGCCGCAGAAGGTACAGTGGGTGGCACAAAACGGAATGTGCAGATACAGCAGGCGTTTGCGCGGCGGCGCGGCCTGGCTCAGTACCTGCTGCCAGGTGGGCTCCAGCTGTTCTTTGGCGATCGGAACGGCGCCTCGCCAGGGCATTGTCGCCCGGCGATCTTTGAAGGGCTGACCGCCCTTCTGCGCGAAGTGCGGGGTGAGATCCAGTTCGTTGTCGGTATTCAGCATAACGGGTATTTCAACATCCTTTAGTTTGGCCACAACTGGCGGTGCAGCGTTTCAACGGCGTCGGCGACGCGCGGGCCCATTCCCAGGATCAGTGCCTGATCGAGAGTGATGATCCGTTTATTTTTCCACGCGGCGGTGCGCGTGATGCCAGCGATGGTGCTCAGGCGGTTGATATCGCCTTCTACCATCTGTGAGGTAACGATAATGACCTGCGGATTGGCGGCGATCAGCGCTTCGGCGCTGTAGCTGCGATACTGCGGATGCTGAGCGACATTTTTCGCCCCCGCGAGCGTCATAATGGCGTCGGCAACGCTGCCTTGTCCGGCAACCTGCGGCGCGCTGCCGCCAGCGCTGAGAATAAACAGGGCGGTAACCGGCGCCGGCTGGCTGGCGGTGCTTTGGGCGACGTTGGCCAGACGCTGGCGAATGTTGTTAACCAGCGCGTTGCCTTTGTCGTCTTCGTTCAGCGTTTTCGCCAGTGCGTGAATATTGGCGTACATCTGCTCGACGGTTGCCGGAACGCGCGGCAGCGTAACGACGTCTACTTTCTGCGCCCGGAGCTGATCGAAGACGAGCTGCGGCCCCGCGTCTTGCCAGGTGATAAAGCGGCTGGGTCGCAGCGACAAAATGCCTTCGCTGCTGAGCTGTTTCCAGTAGCCAATATGCGGCAGGGCCGCGGTTTCTGGCGGGTAGCTGGTTGTTTCATCAACGCCGACTACGCGGTCACCCGCGCTCATGGCATAAATCAGTTCGCTCAGCGAACCGCCCGCAACCACAATGCGCTCGGCTGCCTGCGCGCTAAGCGCACAGGTTAAGGCCAGTAATCCTATGGCGAGTTTTTTCATCATCAGAAGTTCCAGGCAAAGCCGATGGCTGCGTTAAAGCCCGCCGCAGGAATGGATTCGTGCGCCGTGCGGTAGCGTTTATCGGTCAGGTTGTTGAGAGCAAGGTTGACCTGATACTGGTCGTTAGCACCGAATTCGGTATTGACGGCCAGGTTCAGCGTTGCCCAGCCGGGGCTGCGTGTTTCGGTACCGCTGCTGTCGTCCTTAGCGCTTGAGGCAGCGCGGATAAAGACGTCAGAGGTGACGTTCGCGGCGTTTAGCATCAGCGTGTGTTTGAGCCCAACGCGGCCGTTGATCGTGGGTTCACCGGTGTGAGTGGTTTTCAGCGTCGCGGTTTCGTACTGGCGGCGAATCAGGTTACCGCTGATGTAAGGGGAAACGGCCCAGCCGTTATATTCCGCGCTTAGCTCCATTCCCCAGGTTTTGGCTTTGTCCATGTTGTCGTAGTAATAGTAGCCGCCGCGTGAGGTGGCGCTATTGCCTTTGCAGACGGCTTCCCCTGCACAGGCTACGCTGGCGATATAGTCTTTGGCTTCGGAATAGTAGACGGCACCGTCGACCAGCCACATGTTACCGTTGTAGCGAGCGCCCAATTCAACATTATTGGAGTGTTCTGCTTTCAGGTCCGGATTCCCGTAGGTCACGCTGCCGCCGGCGGACGTTTGCATAAACAGCTGCGAAAGCGTAGGGAATACGTAGCCCTGGGCAAACGCTGCGCGTAGCTCAACGTTGTCGAAACCGGAGTAGCGCAGGCTGGTCGACGTGACCAGCTCGCTGTCATGCGCCGACTGCCCTGGGATCGAGGCATCGCTGGTGACGCCGGAAGCGGTTGATTGACCGTCACCGCGGGTCAGTTTTGATGACAGCCAGTACTGGCGAGCGCCCAGCGTCCACGTCCAGTTGTCGGCAAAGTGCCAGTCGTTCTGCGCGAACAGGGAGGTATTGCTTTGTTCTGACTCGTAATAAGAACGGGTTTGCGTTGCGGTATTGATCAAACCGGTCGCCGATTGATTGGTGGTATTCCCGGCTGACGTCTGAGATACCCGGTCGCGTTTATACTGTGCGCCCAGCACCAGGTTGTTATCCGCTGGCAGGGTAAAATTGCTTTGCAGCGTAAGGCCCTGGGTATACTGCTTATCGTGCGTGTGGGTCTGATTATGCACGGTCAGCGCCTGAATCATCGGGCTCGGAATGGCCTGCGTGGTTTTCACCTCATTCTCAAACTGGCGCTCGATCGTCTGCTGATAAGCGTCAATATGGATCTTTTTCAGGTAGTCGCCGTCTACGTTTATATCGTAGAACAGGCCCACTTTTTCGCGCTCCAGCTTCGGAATTTTTACGCTAAAGGCGTCATAAGCCCCTTCGGTATCTTCAAAATAGGTCTGGGTAGAGAGCCGGTAGCGATCCAGCGACAGGCCAAAGTGCTGGTTGTCGAGGTTATAGCCCAGCCAGATAGCCTGGCTGTTATTGCGGTTGTGGGTGTCCGGCAGGCGGCCGTCAGGGGTTTTTCGGTCGCCCTGGTCGGAATAGCTGCCGTTAATGCGGTAGTCGAATTGTCCGATGCTGCCCCAGGCCGCGGCCGACTCTTCCCAGCCTGCGGTTGAGGAGTTGTAGACCGCTTTTACGGTTCCCGCGATGGGCTTGTCGCCGCCTTTCCGGGTGATAAAGTTCACCACGCCGCCGATGGCCTGTGAGCCATAGAGCACGGAATAAGGGCCTTTCACGACTTCAATACGTTCCAGCGCCGATTCATCGATCAGCAGACCGACGCCATAGTTATCGCCAGCACGCTGGTAGGTTACTTCCTGCCCGTCAATGAGGATCAATACGCGAGAAGAGGCTTCGCCACGAATGCGAATCTGCTTACGGCCGGCCAGCGAGTTATCGGTGACTTCAACGCCGGGGATATCTTGCAGATCGTCAGCAATGGAGGTGCTGGTGGCATTTTTCAGCGTTTGCTGGTCAATCACCTGAATGGTTGCCGGGCTTTCCCAGAGGCTGCTCTGCGCACGATTCGCCGTCACCACAAGCGTTTCTTCTTTAGGCGCTGCGTTTTGTGCTGCGTTTGCCGTGGTCGTGCCCACGGTGGCGGAAATACATATCGCTAGGGCCGAGAGTGCGAATGACCCCCGTGAGACGGTGTGTAGCATCATTAAACCTGTAAATGTATATGAGTATGATAATGATAATTAGTATCAAATAGACTTACATATGAAGGTCTGTTGCGTCCAGCATTGAACATTCAAACGAAATGCATCTTTGATTTTGGTCAATTTATGCAGGTGGTAACAGACTGTTTTTCCAGTTAATTACCTGTCACTGTTAATAATTATGCGCCTAATTTTTTCGGCTTTTTGCTAGGAAAGCCGGCGGCCGAGTAACGCTGTAGCGACCCGTCAGGTAAACTGTTCCGGTTTGCATTTTCAGGGGAGTAGAGACGTCATGGTTCTGGGTGATTAGCGGGTGATGATAAATAAAATTTGCTGGGGGTTGTTGGTGCTGGCGTTGATAGCCAGCTTTGGGTTCGTTTATCCCGTTTTGGCGTGGCTGCTACTGATCAACATCCTGACCTTTCTGATTTACGGTGCGGATAAGCTTGCCGCCCGCAAAAGCTGGCAACGCGTACCGGAAAAAACGCTGCTGGCGTTTGGGCTGGCAGGCGGGTGGCCTGCCGCCTGGCTTGCGCAGCAGGCGTTCCGCCACAAAACGCAGAAACAGCCGTTCAGACGCTGGTTTTTTGGCAGCGTGGTTTTAAACCTCGCGGCGGTAGCGGCGGCGCTCTACCTCTGGCGGGGAGGGAGCTGGTAGCGAGACAGCGTGCCACATTGGCGGCCGTTGACTCAACGCACCAGGCCCATCCCGGCACGGAGCTGGTGCGTCAGGAATATCAGGATGGCTGCCCTGCCGGTGAACCTAAATACCGATGGTAAAAGGGAATAAGCTGCGCCAGCGCTTGCGACGTGGCTTCCGGGCGATCGTACAGATCGTAGTGAGAGGCACCGTGTACAACCTGAAGCGTTTTTTCCGTGGAGCGGGCGCGCTGATACAGCTCATAGCCGTCGCGGTATGAGCCAAAACCGCCGGGAACATCGCCAATAACAATATGCAGCGGCTGCGTCAGTAATTTTTCCGTAAAGGCAAATGCATCCCAATTTAACGCAGGGGCGATACTGGTAAAGCGCAGTTTGTTAGGTGAGCCGGTCTGACGTCCTCGTGGGGTGGTGTAATAATCCACCGCTTCAGCGATGTCGATATCGGTAATGCCTGATTCGGCCAGCTCAGCCATATCGGCAGGAATGTAGCCCACCACCAGAGGGTCGCTTCCACGGGCTTCCGCGGTGCGTTGTTTACCCAGCGCCTCAATCGTCTTGAGTGCGGCATCAGGGCTCGCGTCTCCCTCACGCAAGATGCGTCCATAGTTGGCAGCAACCACGGTTGCCACTGCACGGAAACGGTGGTCCGTGGTCGCGGCATTCACGGCATACCCGCCGCCGCCGCAGACGCCTAATACGCCAATGCGATCTTCATCGACATAGGGTAAGGTCACGAGATAGTCGATGGCGCAGCGAAAATCTTCCACCCGAGTGGCCGGGTTTTCGCTGAAACGCGGCTCGCCCCCGCTTTCGCCCTGCGTCGACGCATCAAAAGCCAGAGTGATAAATCCCGCCTCAGCCAGCTTTTGCCCATAGATTGCGCCCGATGTCTGTTCTTTGCAGCTACTGATGGGGTGAGCGCAGACAATGGCCGGGTATTTTTGATGCGGGGTAAATCCCTCCGGGAAGCGGAGAGTCGCTGCAACCTGCCAGCTGTTGTGCTTAAAGGAAACGGATTGTTGGTTCGTCATTGTATGAACTCCTGAAACGGGTTGCGGTGCCTAACGTACTGTTGCTTTCAAACAGCTACCTGCGTCATTCGCCAGTTTATCCGCGGTAATACACGACGCCTTGGCGAACAGATCATCGTCATTCATTCCGCTGTTTTCGAAAGCGTGGGCGACGTGTGCGGTGACGATGAAGTGATGATAGGGCTGGACACTGCTTTTGATTAGACGGAATAATGTGATGTCAGTTATTAGCGTGGCTTATTAATATGATCAAAGAGAACCTCAACGATCTCCTCATATTCCTGACGGTGGTTCGGGAAGGCAGTTTCACGCGCGCCGCAGCAAAAGCCGGGACGTCGCAGTCGGCGGTGAGCCAGACCATCAGTAATCTGGAAGCCCGTTTGCAGCTTAAATTGCTCAATCGCACCACCCGAAGCCTGACGCTAACCGAAGCGGGCGAACGTCTGGCGCAGCGGATTGGCCCAGCCATTGAAGAGATTGCCGAGGGGTTGGATCAGCTGGCTGAATGGCGGGATAAGCCTGCGGGCAGGGTGCGCATTTCCGCCGATGAATATGCTATCCAGCAGGTATTGTGGCCGAAACTGGCGCCGGTGCTGAGAAACTATCCCGATATTCACCTTGAGCTCATCACGGATTACGGCCTGGTGGATATTGCCAAAGAGCGTTTCGATGCTGGCGTACGCCGAGGAGGGCTGATCGCCCAGGATATGGTTGCGATACCGATTAGCGCCGAGCATCGTATGGCGGTCGTGGTGTCGCGCGATCATCTGCCCGCGCAAGGTTTACCAGAAAACCCGGAACAGCTACTGGCATTACCCTGTATTAATTTGCAGTTGCCTACGCATGGGCAGAATTTGTCATGGACGTTTTTGATTAATGGGCAGGAGCAAAAGTTACGCGTGCAGGGGCAGATTATTGTTAACGGCATTAATCAAGTTCATCAAGCCTGCCTTGACGGCTATGGATTTGCATATGTTCCGCAGGCATTAGTGCAACATGATATTACCTCTGGCAAACTGCTCTCGGTACTTGAACGTTTCACCATTACCTATCCGGAATATTATTTATATTATACAAGCCGCTTGAAATCGTCGGCGGCGTTCAATGTCATTGTTGAGGCGCTAAGATATAAACAGCTTTAATACCAGAGTTCCCAATGTTATTGCTGTGGTTTTAAATATTATTACGATGGTCCAATTATGAATAATGAAAAAGGAATCGGAAGGTGAATTTGAAAGGGGTTATCCATAATGTTAACTATTGTTGAATTTAAAGTAACACCTCGTAAAATCGAGGTGTTTTCATTTTCATAGACGAGTATTTAACTGTCATGATATAATGCGGCGGAAAAACATGCGGGTTATTAACCGGTATGTAATGTGAATAAATTTTCGAGGAGACTATTCCAGTGGGACGTAAATGGGCCAACATTGTTGCTAAAAAAACCGCCAAAGACGGTGCAACATCTAACGTATATGCAAAGTTCGGTGTGGAAATCTATGCTGCTGCGAAACAAGGTGAGCCGGACCCGGAATCAAACTCAGCTTTAAAATTCGTTATTGAACGTGCGAAGCAAGCGCAGGTTCCAAAGCACGTTATCGATAAAGCCATTGATAAAGCTAAAGGTGGCAGCGACGAAACGTTCGTACAAGGGCGTTATGAAGGCTTTGGGCCGAATGGTTCCATGGTTATCGCTGAAACGCTGACTTCCAATGTAAACCGTACCATTGCTAATGTTCGCAACATTTTCAATAAAAAAGGCGGAAATATTGGTGCGACGGGTTCTGTCAGCTATATGTTTGACAATACTGGCGTGATCGTATTTAAAGGAACCGATCCTGACCGTATTTTTGAAATTTTGCTGGAAGCTGAAGTTGATGTTCGCGATGTAACCGAAGAAGAAGGGAATATCGTTATTTATACCGAAGCAACAGATCTTCATAAAGGCATTGCCGCGCTTAAAGCAGCCGGGATTACTGAGTTCACATCAACAGAATTAGAACTGATCGCGCAATCAGAAATTGAACTTTCGCCAGAAGATTTAGAAGTCTTTGAAGGGCTGGTTAATGCCCTTGAAGATGACGATGATGTTCAGAAAGTTTATCATAACGTTGCAAATCTCTAATTATATATTAAAAGAATCTGCCGTTATGGCAGATTTTTTATCTTTTTAATTTTTATAAAAATTAATGTAGCCAGAAGCGATGGTGATATTAATGGCTGCTGCTCAAAAGTCATCTCCCGAATTTAAATTTCAGGCCTTTATTCTCTTCGCGGTCGGTAGCGTATTGTGCCGTCTGGGTACACGGCACAATGGTTGAGCAGGCGATTAAGCCTTTTCGGCGATCACGTCCTGGACCAGCCAGTCATGGAATATTTTTACTTCATGCCGCATGGCGTGATGTTGCGGGGTCACCAGATAATAGGACCATGTGAGCGGCCAGCGATGCCTGGGGTGCAGCAGGACCAGTTGTTCGGTTGCGATAAGCTGCTTCACCAGCGCGTATCGTACAATTGCCACCCCACGTCCGCTCAGGGCCGACAAAACGACGGCGGCTGTGGAATTGATGTGCAAGCCGTTTTCGTGGGCCGCGGGCGCGCCGACCGCGCTGAGGACATCATCCCATGAGGGAAAATGCGCGCCGGGGTGCGGCGTGTCATCATGGATCAGTTTCTGCGCGGCGAGCCATTCACCGCAGGTGGTTTTCTCCGCGGGTACCAGGCGCGGGCTGCAGACCAGCACCGCTTCTTCGTCCATTAGCCAGGTTTTATTCACGCCCGGCCAGTCTCCCTGACCGCAGCGAATGCCTATATCGGCTTCGCCGTGTGACACGTCCATGAGCTTTTCGGTGACGTTGAGCCGTAGGTCAATGCTTTCATGGGTTTCAGAAAAGTGATTCAGCCGTTCCATCAGCCAGTTCATCATCAGCACCTGTGAGGCGGTTACGACAACAACAGAACGAGCCCGCCGCCCACGTAGTTTATTTAATCCGGACTCCAGCTTATCGAGCCCTTGGGTAATGTCCTGTAAGGCGTCCTGCGCTTCATCCACCAGCGTCAGGCGCTCCTTACCTGAACGGGTACGGTGAAGTAGCGGATGCCCAACCCAGTCTTCCAGCGAGCGAACAAGCTGGCCTACGGCCGCAGATGTGACGCCCAGTTCCTGCGCTGCGCCGGTAAAGCTGCCGTGCCGAGCGGTGGCTTCAAAGGCGTGCAGCCATTTCAGTCGGTTAAGCGATCGCATGACCTCTGTCCTGATTGATTATTTTCTTCAGTATACGCCGCCGAGAAAGATTTTCTTTTCTGTGCCGTTATTTCTTCTCAGTCGTCAATCACCGCTCTGGGTGACATTCTGCTGCCACACGATGAAAAGCAGCGCTTTTCATCAATGACAACCAGATGATTTGAACGAGGTTAGCGATGAACGCATCTTTTGCCGGTAAAAAACTGTTAGTGGTCGGCGGGACGAGTGGTATGGGGTTCGAAACGGCGAGGCTGATCCTGAAAAACGGTGGCAGCGTGGTACTGGTCGGCCATCGTCAGGATAAAGCCGAGCAGGCTCGCCGGGCGCTGGCCGCTGATGGGCAGGTTTCCATCATCGTTGCAGACCTGATGAAAGAAGACGGAATGCAGCAAGTGATGAAGACCATTAACACTGAACATAAAGATATCAATTTGTTGGTCAACGCGGCTGGCGTGTTCTTTCCGAAAGCGTTCATCGAACATGACATGTCTGATTACGATAAGTATATGAGTATCAACCGCGCGACCTTCTTCATCACCCGCGATGTGGTGCGTAATATGGTTGACGGCGGTTTGAAAGGCTCCATCGTTTACATCGGCTCTATGTGGGCGCAGCAGGCTATCGGTGCTACCCCGTCTTCAGCCTACTCTATGGCGAAAGCGGGCCTGCATGCGTTGACTAAAAACCTGGCCATTGAGCTGGGAGGGAAAGGCATCCGCGTCAATGCCGTCTCTCCGGCGGTTGTTCACACGCCAATTTATGAAGGCTTTATTGCGAAAGCTGACGTGAAGAATGTGATGAATAGCTTCGACAGCTTCCACCCGATTGGCCGCGTGGGAACGCCGGAGGATATTGCTGAAACTATTGCCTTCCTGCTCTCTGATAAGACTGAGTGGGTCACCGGTGCTATCTGGGATATCGATGGCGGCGTGATGGCGGGTCGTAACGCCTGATGACCATGCTGCAGGCGGCGCTGGAGTCATTAAGCAAATGCAGGCTGTGCGCGATGGGCAGGTGACTGACGCGCACAGGAGCGCATTGCTGGTGAAAAGGCGGTGATGCGCGCTTGGTCTGGCTCCCTTTTATCATGGGTGCACGTTCGGTAGACCGCTGCATTGCGGGTACCGATTTTATGGGCTTCTGGCGGGTTATTCCTTGAAGCGACAGACACAAAAAAGCCCGCAGGGCTTGCGCCGTGCGGGCTCTTAGGACTTCATCGGATGACTCTGGTAATCACCGATGGAGAATTTTGGTGGTGGGACACTTGCCCGCCACCGACAGTAGCATGAATGTACGCAAAACAGGATGCTCCTACTCTTGCGTACCGATGCGAAAGGTTTGACCGGGGCACATCCTACCTCAAAACCCGCTTGGTTCGATCACTTTTCGACGATCGAGACTGGATAGCAATCTTTACCCTTGTCCAACCGGGGCCAAAGCATCCATGTACAGCCAAGGCCTCCCAGACCACCCGCAGGACTTGCTACCTTCCCGAAACAGAGCGTTCATGGACTCCCATTCACCACAAGGAGTTCACCATGACCACCACCCACTTCGATCAACTGCAACTCGCCGAGCGCTGGGGCTTGTCAACAGCGACCCTTGAACGCTGGCGCACGAACGGCACCGGTCCGAAGTATATCCGGCTACCTGGAAAGGTTATCTACCGTCTGTGCGATATCGAGGCCTACGAAAACAAATGCCTGGTGTCATCGACTGCCGAATTCAGAAAAGGACCGTGGAAATGACTTTACGGTCATTTATCAATCATCTTTACCAAACAGATCACGCGTGTATACCTTGTCGATCACATCTTCCAGGACATTTGCCATTCGGTTACTGACGATGACGTCGGCTTCTTTCTTGAATTCGTTGAGGTCTTTAACCACACGCGAGTGGAAGAATTCAGGTTCATTAAGAGCCGGTTCGTAGATGATGACATCAACGCCCCTGGCCTTGAGGCGCTTCATGATCCCTTGGATGCTGGATGACCGGAAGTTATCGGACCCAGCCTTCATGATGAGGCGATAGATCCCTACTACCTTTGGATTGCGTCGCAGAATGTCGCCAGCTATAAAGTCTTTACGTGTGGTGTTGGATTCAACGATGGCGTGAATCAGGTTCTGCGGCACGTCGCGATAGTTGGCCAGCAGCTGCTTGGTGTCTTTGGGCAGGCAGTAACCCCCATAGCCGAAGCTGGGGTTGTTGTAATGCGTGCCGATACGTGGATCGAGGCCAACACCGTCGATGATCTGCTTAGTATCGAGGCCATGGGTGGCGGAGTAGGTATCAAGCTCGTTAAAGTACGAGACCCGCATGGCCAGGTAGGTGTTAGCAAAGAGCTTGATAGCTTCGGCTTCCGTGGCATCAGTAAAGAGGACGGGAATGTCCTTCTTGATGGCGCCTTCATTGAGCAGACCGGCGAAGATCTCGGCGCGCTTGGAGCGCTCACCCACGACGATGCGCGACGGATGCAAGTTGTCATAGAGGGCCCGGCCTTCACGCAGGAACTCGGGCGAGAAGACAAGATTCTTCGTACCCATGGCTTCGCGAGTTTTGACGGTATAACCCACGGGGATGGTCGACTTGATGACCATGGTGGCATTCGGATTAATCGCCATAACGTCACGAATCACCGTCTCAATGGATTTGGTATTGAAGTAGTCGGTTTCCGGGTCATAATCAGTCGGGGTAGCGATAATGATGTATTCCGCCCCTTCGTAAGCGTCCTTCTTATCGAGCGTAGCCCGGAAGTTCAATGGCTTGTTCTTAAGGTAGTCCTCAAGTTCTTTGTCATCAATAGGGGACTCATTGCGATTGAGCATCGCGACCTTCTCAGGGACGATGTCGAGGGCTACGACTTCATGGTGCTGCGACAGCAGTACACCGTTTGAAAGACCTACGTAACCGGTTCCAGCGATTGCTATCTTCATTTTTATCTCTTAAACCAGGGCGGAAGACAAACATAATCGGTTTGCTTACTGTTATGCACTTTTAACCTATCAATAACGTAGCCGATACTGCGGAGTCGCGCCTCAATATCATCAAAATCTACAGAATAATTCTGTGACAAATTCATCTCCCACTCAAAAACAATGACAGGAAGACAATTGGATATCGTCGATAGTGCGCCCAAAATAACCTCACCATCAGCTCCTTGAACATCAATTTTTATAAATACAACATCGCTCAGGCGATAACTATCGAGTGTTCGTGCACTATGCTGAAATAAACCACTCCCTTTTTCACTAAACGAATAGGCCCCAAGATTATCAGAAGAAATACCGTCAAAAAAACCTGATGAGTCAAGTGGCAGTGGAATTTCTTGAGCACTTTCATCAGCCATAGAAAGACTAACATCTCTGGAATACAATCCATTATTGTGTATTGTTATATTTTCAATTCCATTGAGAATGAGAGTTGCGCGCAACACCCTAAAGTTAAAATCGTTTGGCTCAAAACAAATTACGTTAGAAAAGTAATGACTAAATGCGATAGCAGATGAACCAAAATGACCGCCAACATCTATCGCCACACCATTTCTCTGTTTGGCTACATCAGAAGCCAAGCGGACGATATGACTATCCCAATAGCGGCCAGTCATAATAGCCTCTGATATAATTTCACCCCTCTTGAGAATTAGAAAACCATACTCCGTATTGACAAGTGTAAAGTCTTTAGTTTTAGTACCATTCCTGATGTCACATATCTGTGCAAAGTGATCCTTTAGTTCAAACTCAATAGGATTAAATCGCTGGACAATAGCT
>NZ_JAPKIA010000005.1:0-90131 GCF_036759865.1 Kluyvera genomosp. 2 | reverse complement strand
CTTCCAAATCTTTGCTGGTGGCATGCATCCTCGTCTCTACAGTATTGAAACGATGCCCCATAGCTTCCAAATCTTTGCTGGTGGCATGCATCCTCGTCTCTACAGTATTGAAACGATGCTCTAGACTAGGCTGCTCGCTTAAGTTTCCCAACTCAGCAATAAAATGATTGAAATACGGCCTCATTAGCTTAAACAATATTCTCCTTAATGGGTTCATTAAGAAGCGAGTGCGGGCACTGGATACACCACTAAGATAAAGTTCGTGTATATTCATGGAAAAAACCTTTACAAATAAAGTCTATGAGCGAGGTTATGCTTTAGATATGCTAAATTATAATCTCGCCAATTAATTTTCTGACATTCTGAAGCGGAAGTCTCGAAAATACGCTTGAGCGAATTTTCAATCTGATTAAGACAATATTTAAAGTTCAAGTCTTCCCTTGTGATCAACTGCGCGTTAAAGCCAATACGTTGACAATCAATTTCACCAACGCAAAAACTCCGCATGACAGAAGAAAGAGAGCCTGCATTTCGCTCTATTTTTAAAGAGTTAACATTGTGAATTAATCTCTCTGCGACTCCACACGTGCTTGTGATGATTGGGATGCACCCCCATGCTGCTGCCTCAACCGGTGCAAAACCGAAAGGTTCACGCTCCCAAGTGGGGAAAAGAAAAGCGTCAGATAGCTTGTAAATCTCCGATAATTCATCCTGCGTCCTCGATCCGCAAAATGTTACAGCATCGGCTACGTTTAAATGCTTTGATACATCAACGTAGTGCCCAACATTGCCATCGCCGTATATTTCAACGGTAAAATTCTTTATTCCCTGCGCCTTGAGTATGGCTGAAGCCTCCAATATTATTTCGATTCCTTTATGCGACTGAACCGCTCCAGCGGTGACAAATCTATAGTTACAGAACCGACTGTATTCCCGCCTATATATTTCCTTTTCAGTTTTAGCCCAACCAGGCACCAAGTCGATCTGATTGGAGAACTTAAATCCAGACAAGGACTCAATCTCATCTATCAGATGCTTACTCATCGAAATGATATTCCCCTTGTTATAAAGGTCACCACCGTAAGCATTAAAGATAGAAAGAGTGGATTGATCAATTCCACTTTGCAGCGTCTCAGGCATCCTATCCATCAAATGCATTAACCATGGAATTTGCCTTGCATTTAGAGCATCAACGATAGCCAATCCACCAACGCCAACCAAGTTAAATAAATAAACAACTTCTGGTTTAAAATCATTGATCGCGTCAAGAACTGCACAAGTGTTCGTGAAGTTACTGACCATTGATTCAAAATGAACAAGCTTTCTAGCAGATTCAGCTGAGCTGCTTACGGGCTGAAAGCTCCGCAATTGAAGGCGCCTCAATATGACACCCGTAGAGGCACAAGCACTGACATCGCTTTGCTCATGCCCCGCACTCGGTCGAACGTGAGAAGGTGAGGTTAGGACAACAACATCGTGCCCTTTGGTAACGAGTCCATCAACAATATTTTTACAGCCCAACTCATAACCGCCCAAGTAAAATGGTGGATAAAGATTTGAGATTACAAGGATTTTCATAAACCAAATACCTCCTTGTAAATAGCAGAAAGAGATTTTCCCACTGTCAAAAAGCTATAGTTATCAACCACATGATTTCTGGCTTCTAAACGAGCATCCTCTAGAGGCCATTTTCCGCTCATGTACTCATCAAATATTTTTGACAAGTCTGCGTGATTAGAAAATACACGCCCAACCCTATCATTGGGGACCATTTCCGGTAGTGAGCCAGCGTCCGACACAATTACAGGGAGACCACATGACATAGCTTCTAGCGTAGTAAGCCCCATTAACTCAGGCTTTTGAATTATGTTTCCGTAAATATCCTTGTGAGTGGAGCCTTGCAAGAAAATATCAGCTCCTTGATAGAGGGCAAGCAACTCTTCATCGCCAGCGTCTTGAACAAAATCGACCTTTTTCCCCTCAGATAAACGCCTAAGTAAATCAAAATAATCTTGGTCGTAAACTTTGCCCACTACTTTTAACTCAAGCTCGTAGGGTAATGCAGAAATTATTCTGTCAATTCCCTTATGCGGCAAGATTCGACTTACACAGATCCCATATTTTTTAAATCTATTTTGTGCTTCACAAGGCGAAAAATATTCAGTATCGACAGGCCCAATAAGAACACTGGTTTCACCAGAATAACTGGTTGACGTCAAGGAATTCGCATATTTAGAAATTGCAATCACCCTATTTGCGAGTTCTAAACCTTTGCCCGAAAGCATCAAGTTACTGCTACCACCGCCAAGATCTGTAATTACGAACGGAATTCCTAGTGAAGCAGCAACAACTGCACAGTACTCACCAAACTGGGTTAGGCCTTGATGTATGTGAAGAACATCAAGACCTTCGAGATGTTTCCATAGCTGATTTGGAATGTAATTCATATTCCCAGGAGTCGGGGAAATATTATTCAACAACTGTATGACGACTCCATCCCGAGTAATTGTTCCACTGTTATCAGATATCGATATCACACTCTGATTAATTTTTATTTCTGCAGTACGGTTTGCCTCTCTAACCGCCTCTACGAGGTTATATACATAACGCTCACCCCCACCAACAACCGAGTCTTCTGAAAAATACGTCGGTGTCAAGTGGCATACATTAAGAACTTTAGCATTCATGGTTTCATACTGGTAAGAAATCGGATTTTAGATATCTTGCAAGCTCGTACATTAAATGCCGGCTAGTATTAACGATCAAAGTAATGTCTGCAAACATCTTCTGGCAAGCCCTCAAGCTTTACCTTTCCGTGCTCCAACCAAATTACTTTATTACAAACAGAAAGAATCAAATCCTTCGAATGCGAGGCTAGCACAAGTATCCTAGTCGCCTCGACGAGACTCTTCATTCTCTCCTCTGCTTTGTGTTTAAATCCCTCATCCCCAACTGATAGCCACTCATCCATCAATAAAATATCTGGGCGTATAATTGTCGAAATGGTGAAGGCCAGTCTCATATGCATACCCGTTGAATAGGTTCTCAAAGGCATATCGATAAACTCTCCAAGTTCTGAAAATTCTACGATTTCATCGAATCGAGATTCAATTTCTCGTCTCGTCATCCCAAGCAAGGCGCCACGTATGTAAACATTCTCTCGGCCAGTTGCTTCCGGATCGATTCCGAGTGAAATATCGATTAAGGATCCAACCTTTCCCTCTACAGAGATCAACCCACTAGTTGGATGATAAATCCCCCCCAGCAGTCTTAAAAAAGTACTTTTCCCAGCACCGTTGTGCCCTAATAAGCCAACGCGATCTCCATCAGAAAAGCTCATATTAAGACCTGACAACGCCTCGATTACTACGCGGCCATCAGCGCCGGAAGCAATCCGACCGCCTGTAGCGATCTGAAACATTTTTTTCTTCAATGACCTAGCGTTTGCGTTGTAGACGGGAAAGGCAATTGATACGTTATCCAGTTTAATTAAAGACATAATCTCACAACCAATACGCTATTCTTCGCTTGAATTTTCCAAAAACAAGCATTGTCAAAATCCATCCAATTGCACAAAAAACTAATGAGAACACCCAATTTTCCAATAGAGGTAATTGCCCCAATAGCGGAGCTCGCACAAGTTCGATCGTGTGATATGCAGGATTAAGCGACAGCAATAAAAATGACGCCCTCTCAGACAATTGGGATGGCATCCAAATTATTGGCGTCAAAAAATAGGCAACCTGAATAAGGCTCATTACGATCTGAGGCAAATCCCTGTAGCGCGTGCAAATCACTCCCAGTATCAGCGCCATCCACGCCACATTTGCAATTAAAAGAAACAATCCTGGTATAGCAATAATTGCAGACCATTCAAAATATTTGCCTATCACGACAAACAATATGGGCACAATCAATAGATTGTGACCAAGTATAATTATATTTCTCCAAACAACTCTTGCTATATGCAAAGCCAAGGGCAAAGGCATTTGCTTAATTACGCCCTCTGCATTCACAAAACCTAGGCACCCTTCATTTATTACAGAAGTAATAAATGACCAGATGATCATTCCAATCGCCAAAAAAGGAAGATACTCCGCAATAGGCGACTTGAAAATATGCCCAAAGACCAACCCGATAGACCCGATCATGACTCCCATGCTGATAGTCAGCCAAAAGGGCCCCAGTGCAGATCTCCGGTATCTTTGTTTTACATCCTGCCATCCTAATATTCCAATTAGGCTCCAGTTTTCGAAAGAGCCCACCAGATCATTTTTGGCGATAGATAAAGCCAAATTCATTAGTTCAACCTAATTTTTCTTTAAAATATTCGATTGTCTGCTTGAGGCCACTCGCCAAGTCTATTCTCGGCTCCCAACTTAATTCTGATTTCGCGAGCTCAATATCTGGTTGCCGCTGTTTAGGATCATCTTGTGGAAGTGGCATCATGACCAATTTTGATTTTCCGCCTATCATTTTTAATACGGTCTCTGCGAGCTCGCGGATCGTGAACTCCCCTGGATTTCCTAGATTCACTGGACCAGTCAGTTCTTTCGGGCTTGCCATCATCCTTACAAAACCCTCGATCAAATCGTCGACGTAGCAAAAGCTTCTGGTTTGGGAGCCGTCACCGTAAATCGTGATGTCTTCACCTCGCAGGGCCTGAACGATGAAGTTACTCACCACCCGCCCGTCATTTGGGTGCATTCTTGGACCATAGGTGTTGAAAATGCGTACAACCTTGATCTCTAACGCATGCTGTCGGTGGTAATCAAAAAACAAGGTTTCCGCGCAACGCTTGCCTTCGTCGTAACAAGAACGGATACCGATGGGATTGACACGCCCCCAATAGCTTTCTTTTTGCGGGTGCACTTCGGGGTCACCGTAAACCTCACTGGTTGAGGCTTGGAATATCTTCGCTTTGGTGCGCTTTGCCAAGCCGAGCATATTGATGGCGCCATGTACGCTGGTTTTTGTTGTCTGCACCGGGTCCCATTGATAGTGGACAGGGGATGCAGGGCAGGCCAAGTTGTAAATTTCGTCCACTTCAACGTAAAGCGGGAAAGTTACGTCGTGGCGCATCAACTCAAAGTGCGGATTGCCGATTAGGTGCGCAACATTATCTTTTGTGCCACTGTAAAAGTTATCGACACAGAGCACATCGCATCCGTCATTCAGCAGACGCTCGCAGAGATGAGATCCCAAAAAGCCGGCGCCACCCGTCACCAGAACTCGTTTTCTATTAGAAACACGCACGCAAACCTCCGCTTATTAAGCAATAACGCAGATTTTAGCCTGCGGGGGGGGGGTACGTCAAGGGTGAGAGCGTGAACATTTTGTTAAATTTCACCCAGTTTTTTGAGACCCGCATTGAGTACCGTTTCCAGATATTCACTGCTCATTCCTGCGATTTTTTGCTTCCGTCTTACGCTCGCCTTGCGTGAAGTCTCGGCCCTGAGCATGTTCAGCCCCATGTGCCGGATGCACGCCAAAATCTCTGCGGCATCACCGCGATAAATCGGGCAATCATCCTCGCCCATCGTGACGTCCAGCACCCAGTGCAGGCTATTTTCGATGGCCCAGTGCCCACGCACCGCTCGCGCAAACTCATCCTGCACCAACGCTTTGGAACTGATGAAATAACGCTGCTCTATGGTAATTTTTTGCATATTTTCAACGCGATAGGAGATGGCCACGCCAATGCTGTGCAACTGTTTCCAATGAGGAAACTGGGCGGCCAACTCGCCCGCCGCCATGACATGGTACTCACGACCATCGATGCGGCCATGAGCCTTCTCAAGCGTCATCGTCTCTGCGCATAACGGGGTGGCCGCCAGCGGGGCGAGGGCCTGTCGAACCGCCTCGAACAACTTGGGTTGGTTGCCTTTGACGGCCAATAAGTAATCGCCACCTTGCTGAAGGATGGTCTCGGCGATCTCGGTCTGGCACCCCATCGCATCGATGGATACCAGGCAGCCTTTGATGTCGAGCAGCGCCAGCAACTCGGGAATAGCGGTAATTTCATTGGACTTGGCGTCGGTTTTTATCTGTCCGAGCACCAGCTTATTGGCGGCGGCATAGGCACTGACCATGTGAATGGTCGACGTTCGATCCTCACGGTCATAGGAACTGCGCAGGGTTTTGCCATCGATAGCGACCAGGGCGCCATCGGTGTGCTGGTTAATGGCTTGAGTCCACCGCACAAAGGCGGCCTGAAACGGCTCTGGTTTGATGCCGGAGATGATCCTGGCAATGGTGTCATGGACAGGAATGCCGTTTTTAAACAGTCCCTTGGATTGAAACCAGGGAAGATGAACCTCGCCGAAATCCTCAATATCTTCCCAGCCCTCAGCCCCGCCGATCACGGCACAGACGGTGAGAAACAGGACATCGTAGAAGGGATAATAAATCTTGGCATGCTGGCGAGGGTCGTGAATATTGTCGAAGAACTGAGCGAAAACGGCATCAATAGACATGAGAGCACTCCTGAAAAGGAGCATGAGATCACAGCCGGATCACCAGGTCAAATTTCAGGGTGAGGATGTGAGCAAATTGTTAACTATGGAAATCATGGAAATTATCATTTTTTGGATTTCATGCGCATTTTTTGAGCTGAAATGACGTGCAGTGACGATTAAAAAGTGTGAAGGCGATCCTGACTATAAAGTTAACTGCATATCACAGGCCTATAAGTATCTGTTTTGTAGGCAAAAAACTATTTTTAATTTTTAACAAAATGTTCACGATCTCGCCCTGGGGGTACGTCACCCTTTCTGCATGCTTTCGCCATCATCTATGCGCACCACTGCGCTCACAGGCGTCCCGTAGGCGTAGGCCAAGGCCTCCGCTTTCCTTCGGCGAACCAGACCCGGCAGACGTTTCCCAGCCGACCACACCCATTTCATCAACTCAGCAGGGGCGCCTTCGTGTTCGCCACGGTTCACCTTCCGCCGCAGGGTCGAGCGCTGCAGCGCTCCGGCCCCAAGGTTGAAGGTGAAAGACACCAAGGCATCGAACTGCCCGTCCGTCAGAGGCACGGAGATGAGCCGTAGCACGGCTCGCTCGGCGATCCCGACGTCCTTGCGCAGAAGCTCGGTGGCCTCGGCAGGCGTAATACCCGTAGCGAACCGGTCCTTTTCATGTGCCAGCACCACATGGCCGTAGCCGATCGTCAGATAGCCGGCCGGGCAAATGTAGATCTTCGGGCTAAAACCCTCAAACCGTTTGATTAGGTTCAACCCTACTTCGGTGACGTGACGCATCAGCCACCCCTGCGCATCTTGCTGATCTGACGGCTGCCGAACCAAAAGGACATCACGGCGGCAAATAGCGCTTGGGTCTCGTCGTCCCAGGTGACCTGCAAAGCAGCCGTCAGTGTGATCCCATCGGCTTGCAGCATCGTGAGCAACGCCGAAACCTTCACCAAGGCGAAGACCAGGAAGAAGGCATAGGTGATGACCGGGCGCACCGAGGCCTGCAATGCCTCGACCCAGGGTAAGCCTGTGGGGTGGTTGGCGTAGCTGTACAGTGATTGGCTCTCGGCAACATCCGCCGCAATTTGGATTTCCTCCAGCCGTTGGGTATGCCCCAGCCGCTGCTGCTCCATCTGACGATCCAGGATGGCGAGCTCGTGCTTACGATCCTGGCTGTCGCGAAACAGCTTGAGGAATTCCGGGAAGGTGCTGCTGAGAAAGCCCAGCAGTGATCCGAGCAAGGTCAGCATGATCAGTGGCCTCCACCGAAGAGTTTCAGCTTGATCAGCGCACCGGCGACCAAGGCCAAGATGAAGCCGGTGGTCACCATGCGTATCAACGTCTGCCAGGCCGTGTGCTTGGCGGTATTGAAGGCCTCGAGCAGTCCACGCAGCTCACGGATGTCAGCAGCAGCACTTTCGCCATCCAGACCTACATCGGTCATGGCGCGCTTGGCGCCACGCTCAGCTGCGTCTTCGATCAATCGCTCAAATTCATCCAGCGGCATGGATACCCAACCGTCTCGCGTGGTCGGTGTCATCGGTGTATTCATTGCGGTCTCCAGAAACAAGAAACCCCGCACGAGGGCGGGGTTGGGTGGGGTGAAGAGATGTATGGATCAGGGCGCAGCAGGGATAACCAGTGCGGTCTTTCGGGCGGGCTGCTTGGTGTGCCCGGCTTTGGCTTTGCCAGACTTCCCGGCGGAGAGCTCCACAGTTGTTGTCCAGCTCTGCCCGGCTAACTGGTGGGTCACCGACTCGATCAGGTAGGCGCCATCAGCCTCCTGCTTGAAGCCTTTGAGCGCGACCGATTTCTCGGCAGCAAAGTCGGCGCGCCCACGCAAGGTCAGACTGCCCGTGGCGGTTTGCCGGTTCATGCCGGCCAGTTTGGCTCTGGCCGCCGCCTTGGCAGCGCTGGGGTTGGGGTAGATGTGCCGGTCGGTGTGAACTGCAGTACTCGAACCCGTTGGTGCATCCGGGTTCGGGATCACGATGTCGATTTTCTGGCCGGTCTTGCTGTCGTGCGCGCGTGCCTTGACCGACGCTACGCTTCCGCGATCCGGGAAGGTCAATCGGTAGCTGCTGATGGCAGTAGGCTCCAACTGGATCACCGGCAGGCTTTTGCCAGAGGCGGTTTTGCCATCGGCGCGCGGCAGCACCAGCAACTTGCGCTCCTTTAGGGTGGCGGTTGCGTTGTATTGGCGGGCCAGGCGGGTGAGGAAGTTGAGGTCGGACTCCCCAACTTGGTCGGCTCGGGGAACATTCGTTTGGATGGAGCACACCGCTTGCCAGCCGTTGCGCGCAGCCACTTCCTTGACGATCTGCGACAGCGGCACCTGCTCCCAGGCATGCTGGCGGGCATTCTTGGCAGCGCCTGCCATGTCTGCAGGCTTGCCCCGGATGACGAGGGTGCGGGGCGGGCCGGAGAGCTCGATCTCATCAACTGTGAAAGCGCCCATGAAACTCAAACCCTGCCCCTCCCAACCCAATGAAATGTGCAGCACGGCACCCTTTTTGGGGAAGGCGATGCGATCGTCCCGATCGTCCAGGCGAATCTCGCATTCGTCCGACTGCAGCCCCGCCCGGTCGGTCAGTTCCAGACTGAGCAAGCGGTCTTTGAGCAGGTCGGTGATGTCCTGCGCGTTGGCAATGACCTGAAAGATGGCGCGCATGGGTCAGTCCCAGAGCTGGATCACGTCGGTGCGCGGCGACGCGAGATCGGGCAGATCTATCTGCACTCCGGCGGCAAAGGGCTGGGAGATGCCAGCCAACCCCGGGTTGGCCTCAAGCACGGCCTCGACCGACCCCAGCAGATGCCCGAAGTGACGCTGGCACAGGGTATCCAGCACATCGCCGTCAGAGGTTTTGATAGTCGTCGCCATAGCGTTTGAACTCCACGGTGAAGGTTTGCTTGCGCGGTGCGCCGTCGGCCATCAAATCGCTCTGGTCTTCAGAGAGGCTGGTCAGATACCAGCGACCAAGGGTTTCACCATGCCCTGCGATGAGTTCCACGGGCTTCATCTGGAAGCCGATGCGCCGCAAGGCGTTGAGCTGGTTCATACCGGCCATCTGGGCGAAGACCACACCCGAGAGGGTGAGCGATTCGCCGCCCTGATTGACGGCCTGCAGGGCTTCCGGGCGGCCAAGCCGCTCCTGGATGGCGACGTTGTAGTTGCTCTGCCGGCGCAGGCTGTCGAAAGCAGCGGTGCTGAGGCCAAAGTAAAAGCGCTCACCTTGGTCGGCAATCATCACCAGCAGGTGTGGGCGAGCACTGGACAGGCTAGGCAGTGGGGATGTACCCGAACCGCCCGTGGCAGCGACAACTGCACCCACGGGCGACCCGTTGCCCAACTGCGTCTTGATGGTCGTGACCTGAGTGCCAACCGCGCTTGCCGCGTTCTGGATCGATTGCACGGCGGTGCCCAGGCGCTTGGCCGCGGCCTGGCTGGCATCGATCAAGCGTCCGACTTGCTGGGTGCGCCGGTTGATGTCGACCAGCCCAGTCTGAAGCGTCGCCAGGCTGCGCCCTACGGTGCTGCGCTCAATGGATGACAGCACGCTGGTGGGCAAGAGGGCCGCCACGCCCTTGAGTACGGCGGCACCTCGCACCAATTCGGCGGTGGTGGTGCTGGCCAGCCGGAACACACTTTCAGCCGGCCGGGTGGTATTGGTCATGGTATTGGCCAGTTGCCCAAGCCGCTGCGCATGGCTGGCGGCACGCGCAACGGCTGTGCTCGCCTGCGATACCTGCTGGGTAATGGCGGTCCTGCTAATAACGAAGGACATCGTGCTCCTCACACATGGGCACCGTCGTACCAGGCGGCACGTTGGGCCTTTTGCTGGAATTGTTCGAACAGAGTTTTAAGGTGCGGCATCAGCTCATTGGCCAGCTGCCTCGGGTCCTTGACGTCACCTTTGACGGTGATTTGCAGCGTGGGTGAGAAACTCAGCTGTTGCGGTACAGGCGGCGCCTTTACCGCTGTCGGGGTGGCTGGCCTGACAGCAGGAGCCGGGATATTGGCTGCAGCAGTAGGCTGAGCCTCCGCACCGGTGGGCTGAGTGGCAGCCAATGTCGGTGCCGGCTGTGGCGTTGGGCGCGCGACCAGCGATTTGCCAAGCCAGCCGCCCAGCATGTCGCCGGCGAAACTGCCTATGGCGCCACCCAAGAGGCCGCCAATGGCGATACCGATCGGGCCGCCGAGCGCGCCTACCGCTGCACCCAGTTTAGCACCCGCCAAACCACCCGCGAGCGTGCCGGCCGCGCCGCCGTAGCCCTGCGCTTTTTCTTGGCTGGTGGTGGCGTTTTTGCTGGTGTCGTAGACCTGGTAAGCAGCTGTGCCGATGGCCAGGGCACCACCCAATCGGCCACCGGCCTTGCCCAGCCAGTTGCCCACACGCGCAAAGCGCCCCAGGTTGTTTGCCGAGGCCGTGACGCCCCCGGCCGCCTTGCCAGCGGTCCTGGCGGTGCTTGGTCTACCTCGACCAGACTGACCCAGCAGATCCATCAGTCCTCCGCCACCACCACCGGGCCAGTTGGTGACGAATACCGGCTGGGCACCTGCACTGGCCGTGGCTCCGGTCAGCACGCTGGCCAGATTGCCCAACTTGCCGGGTAGGCCTTTGCCAGTCCCGATCCGGCCGGCCATGAGCGTGCCACGCGCCAGGTCGAAAGCGCCGCGCCCGATATTCCAGGCGGCTTTGGCGCCCTTGAGCGCCACCAGCCCGCCGGCCACAGTAGCCAAACCCGCCACCACCATCGGTGCTTGCTCGACCAGCGTGGCCAAAGCTCTGCCGACAGAACCGATAGCCTGGCCCACGGTGTCGGTCACCGGACGCAAGGCGTCACCAATCCGGCGCAAGGCCTCGTCCCACGCCTGACCGACCTCGGCCCAGATCTGCTTGGAGGTTTCGCGCCGGGCGATCAGGTCTTGCTCGATCTCACCGCTGGCCTGTGCGGCATTTTGCTTGAGGCGTTGGTACAGATCGGCGTTTTGCATATAGGCGGTCAGCGCCGCCTTGACCTGCATGTCGGCGAAGAGGTCACCGGTTTTCAGGGTGGCTTCGAAGGCTTGCAGCATGGCCTGCTGCTTGGCCGGATCACGTTCTTGCCCGATGCGTTGCGCCGCCACGGAGACTTGCTGGGCACGCTGGGGATCGACCTGCTCGATGTAGGCCCGGGCCAGCACAAAGGAGGACTCCATCGTGCTCCAGCCCTTGCCGATGGCCTCCTGCATCATGGCTGTGTAATCGATACCGGCATCGGCGTAGCGTCGCTGGGTCTCGGGCGAACCGATCTTGGAGAACCAGTTCTTCAGGTTGTTGGCCGCCTGATCGGGCGAGCCGGAGACCTTCATCTGCACCTGCAGCATGGCGCCCAGCTGATTGACCGAGTCCTGGCCGGTGATGCCGATCTTTTGCATCTCAGCCAACAGCTCCGGAAACCAGCGTGCCATGTCCGAGGATTCGAATGAACCCTCCTTGCCCAGGTAGGCGATCGCCTCCAGGGCTTGCTGCATCTGGGCCGGGTCGGTGATCTTGGCGTTTTGCTCCAGCGCGCCGATCATGCGCGCGGTGTCGACACTGCCGGAACCCTGGCCCACGGCAAACTTGGCCAGCAGCGGCGCAAAGGCCGTGGCACGCTCCAGATCCATGCCGCCACCAACCAACTGATTGACCGCCTCGGCCAGTTCGTTGCGCCCCATGCCACTGGCCAGCGCACTTTGTGCGACCTGCTCGCCGATTTGTGTCTCGCGGGCCGTGCCGGCGATACCGGCCTTGATTGCCATGTCGCGCACGATGGCCTGGTAATTGGCTGAGATGGTGGCCGGCACCGCCACCGTGGCGGTCAGCTTGAGGGCATCGCCCACCGCTTCACGCCCCTGCGAAACCCCCTGGCCAATGCGTTCACGCCCAACGGCCTGCAGCTCCAGCCCTCGCGCCGTGCGGCCAAGCCGCTGATAGGCGCGGTCCAGATTGTCCGCTTCAATGCCGGCCTGGCGCAGAACGGTGAGATTGCTCTCGATTTTCTTGCGGATGCCGTCGGCCGCCGCATCACCGCTCAGGTGCAGTTTGCGAAACTCGCCTTGCAGGCGCTGCGTCTCGCCAATCGTGCGTTGCCACAGGCGTTGCTGCTCAGCGGTCTGCTTTAGGCGAGTGATGCGCGACTGGGTGTCGGTCACCGCCCGGCCCAGCGACGCATCGACCGCGCCGCCAATGACGATACCCAGTGCAATATCGCGTTTCATTCAGTCCTCCAGCCACCACAGGGCATCCCTGAGGTCCAGGGCATCAATCTCAGAGGGCGGGAAGTGCAGTTCCCGCGCCAGTCGCTTCATCAGCAGGCTCAGCAGGGGCGCTGTCATCCGAGCGAGCGGACACCAGGCGAAAGTAGCTGTCTTGTAGCCGCTTGTAGTCGGTAAAGCGCATGCCCTCCAGGTCTTTGGGCGCCACGCCGGCCAGAATCCCGAACAGGATCAGCTCACGCTCTTCAGCGTCAGTAGGCGCCTGGCGTGAGGCCAGGCGCATGTCGCGCACGAGCGGGGCGCGCAGGGTCAGCGTGTCGCGGCGAATGCCGTCGAACTCGGTCGGGTGCTGCAGTTTGATGCTCAGGTGATCCATGAGTGGGTCTCCGGTGGTGTGATGGCGTGATGGGAAGTGAGTCACAGGCGGGTTACAGGCCGAGGGCAGTACGGATGTCGGCCAGTTGATCGCGGCCATCCACGATGCGCACCGAGGCGATCGGGTCGATCTCGTAGATGAGCAGGCCATCGAGCTCGAGCTTGTAGTAGCTGCAGGCCAGGCTGAATTTGGTTTCGGCCTTGTCCGAGGGCTTCCAGTCACCCATGTCGACTTCGGTCAACATGCCGCGCAGGGTCACGACGCAGGACTGCACCTCCCCCTTGTGGGTGCGAAAGGCGCCCCGGAACACGCCGTTGAAGGCGCTCTGGTCGGCCAGGCCAAAGAAACGCAGGGCTTCGATCGACATGCCCGAGAGCGAGAAATTGGCTTCCAGCGCTTCGAGGCCCAGATCCATCTTGATCGGGGCATCCATGCCGCCACCCCGGTAGTCTTCGGCCTTGATCTTGAGTTTGGGCGGCGTGACCTGGGTGGCGATGCCGGCGAAGTTCACGCCGTCGATGAAGAGATTGAGGTTGTAGAGGGTTTGCGGGATCACGGTGCGGGCTCCTTAAATGTCGAGAACTTCGGTAATCCACTGGTTCGTGACCTCGACCCGGAAGGTGGGGTTTTCTGCGGGAGGCACGTCGGTAAAGCGGATGTTCCAGTACACGCGGCCTTGCTCGAGTTGGCTCGCGGTGTTGAGTTCGGGGTCGGGATAGACCTCGAAATTGATGATGGCGCCCTGCGCTTTCAGATCACGCATGAAGGCCTGCAGCCCTTCGGTCACGTCCTTGACGTAGGTCTTGGTGATGACGCGATCCACCGCCCATTTGTGGCCATAGAGGATGGCGTCCATGACGATGTCGACTGTGCGCACCCGGGTGACGAAAGCCCACTTGGCGTCGGCTGAGCGTGTGCGGTTACCCCACAGGCGGTAGCCACCATCGCGGATGACGGTGGTGATGTTGGCGGCGTTGAGCAGGTTGGCGCGGCAGGTCTCGTCGCCATCC
The DNA here is from genome assembly GCF_036759865.1 of Kluyvera genomosp. 2. Taxonomy (NCBI): domain Bacteria; kingdom Pseudomonadati; phylum Pseudomonadota; class Gammaproteobacteria; order Enterobacterales; family Enterobacteriaceae; genus Kluyvera; species Kluyvera genomosp. 2. The sequence goes on along the minus strand of NZ_JAPKIA010000005.1, from coordinate 76,031 downwards.
AAGAACTCGATCGGGCGTGCGGTGCCGATAACCTCGACGAACTCCTTATTGGAGGGAGATGCCCAGAAACCGTACTCACGATCGGTCCGGGCAAAGAGGCCTGCGGCATACGGGGACAACGGCACCGTGCTGGCTGCGCCGGTCTCGGTGTCCCAGACCTTTAGCCAAGGGTCAACCGCAAAGACGCGCTTGCTGCCAAAGTTGTTGAAGTAGGCAATGGCCGCTTCGTCATCGGTGTTGGGGCCGTCGACAATGGCAATGGCCTTGAGCTTGGCCGCCAGGCCGTCCATGGCACTGGCCACGGCCTGAGTGGCCGAGTGCCCCGGGCAGACGATCAAGCGAGGCTGCGCGTTATGGACGGACTTGCCATCGAGCAGCGCCTGCATGCCGGTGCGCTGGCCATCGACCGTCACGCCACCAATGATGGCGCTGGTGAGTGCAGCCGCATCAGCGACCAGAGGCACGCCGATGGCGATCACCACGGCCGACGATTGGGCGTAGATGCCGCGTGCCGATTTGGCCAGTGCGCTGCTCGCACCGAACTGCTTCACCGCCTCCCGGTAAGAGGTCAGCAAGATGGGTTTGTTGGGCTCGGCCAACCCCTCGGCAGGCGTGTAGGTATCGACCAAGCCAACGATCGACGAGGACGGAATGGCAATGGGGCGCGGACCGGTGTCGATCAGGGTGACAGTCACACCGTGGAAGAAGGAAGTGGGCATCGTGTTCTCCGGAAAGTAAAAAGCCCACCGCAGGGGTGGGCCGGATGGCATGGGCGGGGATGGCAGGGATCAAGCGTGGGGCAAGTTACGGCGGCAACGCGTCTGCCATCAGGGGCACGGTACGCAGGGCGTCAAGCCCGGCCGCCGCGATCGCATTGGCGCTCGCCTCATCAAGCGCACTGCGAATGGCTTCTTTGGTTTTGAGACGCTGGTCACGCAACTGGTAGCGAGCTGCATTCCAACGGTCTGCAGCTCGCAAGATGTCGTCGGCAGCAGCCTGCGCGATCCAGCCTTTGGCTTCGGCCCAAGACAGAACCGCTGGTGGAACCGTGCCGGCGTAGCCTGCGGTTTGATACGCACTGGCCTCCTGCGCAGCCCGGTCGTATTCAGCGACCCGCAAGGGATCACCGGCCAACTCGCGCCTCACCTGATCGGCGAGGCCATCGATCTGCTGGCACAGTTCGATCTTCAAAGCATCAAGCAATGCCAAGCGCAAATCTGCATCCTCCTGCCATTGACCGTTTTGCCATCGGTGGGCCGCGCTGGGACGTGGCGTTTCGGTGGCGTGAACATCGGCGGGGGTGACACCAATATCCGCGATCGAGACGGCAGTACCGTCTTCGGTGGACCACAGCGCCGCCGAGCGCCAGTCTGGAGCGAGCTGCCAACGGACATCTCGGAAGACTGCGACCTGCCGCGCTTTGGTCTTGGGCGGTGGCAGATCGGTGGCATGGGCTGGAATCAGCCAGACCTCCGGTTCCAAAGGAGACGGATCAGCCGGACTCTCGCCCAGCAGCTCTCCGGTTTCGGGATGGTAGTGATAGAGGGTTTTCATGGGCGGCCTCAGTATTTAATGCAGGCAAGCAGTGCGGTGTTGCGGGGGCGGGTTTCAGCGCCGCCCGATGCACCGGTGTAATAGCGATTGGGGTGATACGTGGCATACATTGCCGGAGCGTTGTCCGAGCTCACGATGTTGTCCCCCCCGTTGTCATTGATCACGAAAGCCGCCGTGTTGAACACGTCCGCCGAATTGATCACGTGATCATGGCTTTTGAAGGATTCGCTCTGCCAACTGCCCAGACCTCTGCCAAGATCCACGCCACGTGCGTCATCCCAGGCGCGAATGAAATCTCCGCGCAGGTCGGGGAGTCGAAACGTGGTGCTACCGTTGCCAGCGCCGAAGGTTGTGCCAATGGCAGCAAATAATCCCGCATAAGTCGTCCGACTGACTTCCGCCCCGTTGGCTTTTAGCCAACCTGCTGGCGCCGCCGTCATGCCAAAGAAAGCCACAGCTCCGGCAGGAGCCGCTTGCTCAGCGGCGGCGACCGTAGCACCGTCAGCAATGCCGTATCCCGCAAGCGTCGTGGCCTTGTCAGCCTTCCCGGAAATGGCGCTGGCGACTTCCGGTGCGGTCATGTACTGCGGATGGGGATCAAGCGCCGCCAGATGCTTGTTGAACTCATCATCCACATAGCCACGTGTGGCCAGCACGATCGCCGGATCGATTTTCAGTTGCACGGCTGAGGTATTGCTCACGATCAGCACCATGCGGATCACCTGCGTGCGCCCCGAACCCTCGGCGAGCACGGGCTTGTAGGTGTCTGGGCAGTTGGCCACCGCGCACAGATTACCGTCAGCGTCGTACAGGCCAATCTCGCGAATCCACCAGCCGCCAATCTCCTCTGGGATCACCTGCTCGGCAATGATCTGGCTGGCATTGGCCGGATCGACAAAAAGGCGGTTGAGCGGAGCGCGTCGGTTTTCTCGAAGCAATGTGGTCTGGTTGCGATTGGGCAGCGGCGTGCTGCCGTTGCCATCACCGACGCCCATCTGGGTCAGTTGTAGCGTGGTCCCGAGCGCAGTGGCATTGGCCAGCTTGGCCTCGCCAATCGCAGTCAGGATGGCAAAGTAGGTTTGACTCATGCGAGCGAACTCCAGGGATAAATATTCATGTGGTCGATGGTGTGGTCTGCACCGGAGGAGCCAATCACGCCAGTGACCTCGACCTCAGCCGGGGTGTAGGGATAGACGACCATCTCGTCGCCCTCGTAAGCGGCGACATGGATCGGGCAATCGCCCCGTGCTTCCAGGCTAATCGCCAGGCCAATCAGGTGGCGGCTCAACGGCTTGGCGTCGTCGATCAGGCGCTCGAGCTCCAGATACATGGCATCGGTGATGCCGGTATCGAGCACGCCCACCTTCAGGCTGAAGGTGCCCGCCGGCCCGGCAGGCACGAGCTCCCACCACTCCACCACCTCGATCAGGTAGCCCAAGGGCTCGACCACCCGGCGCAGCGCACCGATCGTGCCTTTGTGCTGGTGCACGTAAAACGCCGAGGCGATGACACCGCGCTTGGCCGCATCGGACCAGGCTGGGTCCCAGCGATCCACTGAGCGCGCCCAGGCCAGATACGGCAGCAAGTTGGCTGGGCACGATTGGGACCGCCACAGGTCGGCAATCGGCACCGGTGTTTCGCGCTGTGTCGCCTCCGCCCAATGCCGCTCCAGTGCTGTGCTATTAGCCGGCAGCAGAGCGCTACTCATCGAAGCCTCCGGTGGAAATGTCGATTGCAGTGCAATGCGCCGCCTGGCTGCTGGTCAGCACCACGTCGGCTTCCGGATACAGGAGCTCGACCCGCTGCACCCCCTCCACATGCAAAGCAGCGAACAAGGCCGAGCGCCGGATGTCGCGTCCGAGCCGGCGCTGGGTGCTGACATAGGCCTCCAGTTGCGCCTGAGCAGCAGCGAGGATGGGCTCTACCTCTGGCCCCGGATACAGCCAGAGCGTGGCGCTCACCTGATAGGGCACGATTTGCGCGCCTTGCACGGTGAGCTGATCGGCCACCGGGCGGACCTCTTCACTGGACAAAGCCGCCTCAACCACGACCAGCAGATCGGCAGAAGCACTGCCATCGCCTTCGCGCGAGAGCACCGTGACCACCACCTGGGCCGGGGCCGGACTTTCGGCCGAGGCATCGGCCACGCGCCCATCGGCCGACAGCGCATGGAAGATGTAGGCCGCCCGTGGGCCGGCCACCGACAGTCCTTCGAAAGCCCGCTGCACGCGGGCACGCAGACTGGCATCGTTTTCATAAACGGGGTCGAGGGGCGGTGTGGCCTCGGCGTCACCAGGCGAGACGAGCAGGCGCGAGACGTTGACGTTGGCCGCCAGTTGTTCAAGGTCGGAGCCCACGGCATAGGCCAGCAACACGGCGCGCGCGGCATCGTTGATGCGGGCTCGCAGCTGCACTTCACGGTAGGCGGCCAGCTCGAGCAACTTCACCACCGGATCAGACTCCAGCGGGGCCGTCCATCCCTCGCCCATCAGCGCACGAAACGTGGCCAACAAGTCCTGGTAAATCACCTCGAAGTCCAGTGGCTCAGCGACCTCGGGAGCAGACAGTTGGGACAGGTCGATCACAGGGCCACCTCCAGCAGCAAGGGGGCGGCGTCGTATTCGCCTTCAATCCGGAAATCGATGCGCCCATCGACCACGCCGGTGATGCGCACCGCCGACAAACGGATACGTGGCTCCCAGCGACCAATGGCACGTGCGGCTTCTGCCTGCACTGCCGAGATCCAGCCCTTGTTGATGGGCAGATCCACATAGCGGGGAATGTCCGAGCCGTACTCCGGGCGCATGCGACGGCTGCCCAAGGGTGTGCTCAGGATGTCGCGGATTGACTGCTTGAGGTGCGCGATGCCAGCAAGGGCCTGGCCGTTGTCGCGGCTCATGCCAATCAAAGCCATGGATCACACTCCGGCCAGTGGTTCGGCCTCACGTTGGATGTCAGGTTGCTTTTCCAGAAAGACGATCAGGGCGGCGTCACCCGTCTGGATGCGCCCCTGTTCGACCGCAAAGCTACGACCATCGGCCAGCACCAGGGTGCGGCTCTTGAACGCGAGGTCGCGGAAAGTCACTGTCAGGGCGGATTTCTCCTCCGAGGTAGCAGCGGGCTTGGTCTCGATCTTGGCCATGTGGGCTCCTGAAATGCACAACCCCATCCAGTGCGAACCGGGACGGGGTTGTTGGATAGGTTGCTAAAGGAAGAATTAGCGGGCAGCGCTGGTTTGCGCGCCGTCGCCTTGTTCGGTGTGGGTGTGACCCTGCAGGCTGATGCTGCCGGCAGTGACATCGCCTTGTGCGTGTACCTGGCCGCCGAAGGTGGCATTACCGCCACCCGAACCACCCTGGGCGAGCGCTCCACCAATCGTCAGATTGCCAGTGACCGTGGTTTCCGGTGCATCCAGGGTGATGCTGGGTGCTTTGACCGTCACCGGGCCACCACTGTCGATGAGCACAGCGCTGGCGTTTTTTACGGTCACGGTCTGCGTGCCATCAACCAGGAGCGCACCGGCCTGCCAGTCATAGAGCATCTGCGCGCCATCGGGCATGCGGATCACTGTCACATGGTCGCGGTTGTCGGCCTGGCCATGCGTCGTGGTGTAAAAGCCCGGCAGGATGAAACCGGCCTCTGGCATACCCGAGGGAGAAATCAGCAGGCACTGCTCACCCACCGACGGGGCGCGCCAGATGCGCACCTCACCGGCGGCCGGCACATGCCAGGGCAGATAGGCTGAGACCTAGTCGCCGATGCGTACCCGTGCTCGAGCGTTACTGTGATCGACGACTTCGATGGTGCCGGCCTGCAAAATGGCCGCGATCATGCGGTCGTGCTCGCCAATCGCATAAGCCTCGCTCATAGCGCCTCCGTCAGGGGCTCGTAGCTGTCAGGTCGCTGGGTGCCCGGCGTGAACCCCACCCAGATGGCCAGACCACTTTCATCGGCATAGGGCCAGACGATCTCGCCCAGATGAAAGGCATGGGTCCATTCGACCACCCAGACCAGATAGCCATCGAGCTCCGGCTTGAAGGCGTCATCCCCGATCTGCACCAGATTGGCCATGGTGATCGGCAGCCCCCAGGTTTCATGGGTCAGGGCCACCGCAACACGGGCCGCCAGTTCTCGCACCAGCAGGTCAGCCTGCGCCGCATTGGGGTCCACGATGGCGCGCGCCTGGAATCGACCGATGAGCGCCGTGGCGCCCGTTCCCGGATCATCGTCGGGCTCCATCTCGGCGAGCTCCACCAGCACGGCAGGCAGGCTGATGCGGCGCTGCAAGACCGGATAAGCCTCGACCGTGGGCACCCCGTCCAGCTTGGCGCGTAGGCCGCTGACGATTGCGGTGTGCAATTGGGCAAGTGAATCAATCATGGGGTTTGCATCCTCATCGGGCCTTGGCCAGCGCCTTGTGAATTTCGTAGTTCACTTCCTGGCGCAGCACCGTCAGCAGCCGTTCCTCGGCGCGCTCGGCCGCTTGTCGAAATGCCGCTTCACCGGCGCCAGCCCAGTCCACCTTGACCACCTCATAGGGCCGACGGGCCTGCGTGGTACGGCGATACAGAGGTCCGTCGGGTGAGCGCTTGCGCATTCGCCACGCTTGATCAAACCGATGGCGCCCTACCGAGATGCCGGTGCGTGTCTGGCGCGGCTTGCCCAAGCGGTAGGCTTCGATGGCATTCAGCCCCAGCCAGACCTTGCCGCTGTCGCGCGAGCGCAGAAAGAAATACAGGCGCTGGCGCAGCAGCTTTTGCGGGATTCGGGTCTCAGCGCTAACCGCCTTGGCGGTCTGGCTTTTGACCCACTGCCCGGTCTTGCGCAGGGTGCGGCGCCAGGCCGCCTGGCTCGCGCTGGCGGTCAGACCCTGGGTCAATGCCAGCACCTGCCCCACATCGATATCGACTTTGAGGGTCGTGCTCATGCCATGGGCCTCAGAATCAGGGCCGTGACGCCGGTGCCATCAGGCTCGATCCCGACGACCTCGAACGTCTGGCCATCAAAGCTCAAGCTCGTGCCCCTGGCCACATCAACCGCATCGAGATCGCGCACGATGAGCTGCGGCTCAATCAGGCCGGTATCCAAGCGCCCCACCTGGGGGGCGAGCCATGGGGAAGAGAACATGCCCCGCACCGGACGACCGGCGATATCGGCCTGATCGGCCAAGGTATCGAACACGCTGGCATCCAGTGCATTGCCGAGGGTACGAAAGTCTTGCATGTCAGCCGACTCACTTGGTGAGCTTGATGACCGCACGCGGCTTGGTGCACAGGTTCAGCGGGTTGGACTGCGCTTCGAGCGCCACGCCCTTGTTCATACGCATCAGCTCCTGCTTGGCATAGAGAGGCAAACCGATGGTGTTGACCGTCTCCATGTAGTCAGCCGGCGCATAACGGGTGATGAAGAGCTCCGAGACACCGCTCGGGATCAGGTAGGCATCGTTTTCGCCGATGAAGCTGATGCTGCCGACCTTGCCGTAGAACTCCTTCCAGGTCACCTCGCCGAAGGTGAAGCCCTTGCGCAGATCGTCCCGCAGGAATTGACCATCGTTCCAGCGGTCGTAGGCCTGCTTAACGGTGGCGTGGCCGACAAAGGCATCGTAGAAACCGCGACCGCAAATGCCCAGCCAGCCGGTGATCACGCCCGAGTCGCCGATCACATCCTCGCTCTTGCGCTTGGCATCGCGAATCTTTTGCTGCAAGTCGGTGGTCTCGGTGCCCAGTGCCATAGCGACCGATTGCGCGGTGATACCAAAGCGCTGGTGCAAGTCCAGCAGGACGCGCGAACCGTCCGCATCGTAGATCTTGCCGGTGACCGCGCCGAAACGGTGGTAGCGCAGGGTTGCTTCCAGACGCTGGCGCATTTTGAGCAGGCGCTGGGTGACCAGGTTCTGCACCGTCTGGGTTTGCGACTCAGAGCCAAAGGCGCGCACACCCTGGACTTCGTCCGCTTTGATGGCCCCCGTGGTGGCAAGGTGCAGGGTGGAGAACGGGATCATGTCGCGCTTCGATCCCACGGTAACGTCACCCGGTGCACCGCGCTCGCTGGCTGGCACCAGGGCCAGAGCATCCCCATCGCGCTCGATCATGACCGAGGTCGTGGTGATGCCTTCTTCTTCAAAGAGGCTGTCGAGCAGGGTGGGCACATATTGGCCTTCGGGCGGGTTGTTGATGGCGGCGGTGAGCGAAGCGACACCGAAGGCGTCGTCGTTGAAGATGTCGAGAGTCAGGGGCATGCAAGTCTCCGCAATGGGTTAAGCACGTGGGTTAGCGCACGATGAGGTGACGGGTTTTGAGGTCGGCAATCGCGGCGGCATCCAGACCCGTCAGACGCGCTGCGGCGACTTCAGCCAGGCGCACGAAAGCCACGCCGTTACGTACGTCTGCCGAGGTCGGCAGTGCGGCATGCAAGATGCCCACTGCCACCTCAGTGCCGTCGGTGGCGGCCGGGCTGTAGGCGGCGTAATGGCCCGAGGCGGTCTGGATGCCCAGGACCTGCCCGGCAGGCAGCGCGTCACCGGCAGCGACCGTGATGGCTTCGCGCGAGATCTCGCGGTTGCCCTCGGAGAGAAGAAATTCAGCCGTGTGGACGGCCTCGGTTTGGATGTTCATGGCGTGTGCTCCAGGTGACGATTAAGGGGTGGGTGCTTGGGAGGTGGGCGCTTGGGGCGTGGCCGTTTTGACGGCTGCCGGGCGGCTGGGCTTTTTCTTGCGCGCGGCGTAGATGGCGCTCGTGTTCGGGCTGGGCGCCGCCTGGGCTTCAGGAGTGATAGGCGGCTCCTTGTTGTCGATCGCAGTGCCTTGCGCGGCCAGCAACCGATCAAACAGCCGCGCACGCACGGCCTCCACACTGAGACCGGAGCGTGCGTAGTCGGCCGCCAGCTCCGGCAAACGGGCGCTGGCACACAGCGTGCGAATCGCTTGCAGACGCTCAATCTGTGCGGACACCGCGCCGTCATCGGAAAGGGTGGTGTTCATCAGCAACTCCTCGGTGAATTCAGCCAACCCGCAGGCCAGGCAGGCTTGAGAGAGACGCGCAGCGTTGCGTGCGAGCCGGGTCGGGTCTAGCTGGAGCTCGGGCGCCTGGGCTGGTTCTTCGGGAATCAACTCAGCACTGGCTGCCAGCAAGGCTTCGGGGGGATGCTTGAAGCGCGCCAGCACATTGGTCGTGCCTCGGCAGGCCTGCAGTGCCACGGCCTCACCAATGACGTCCACCAAGCCCAGCGCCAAGGCCTCATCGGCACTCAACCAGGTCTCTTCATCGAGCATCTGAATGAGCGTGGCGTCTTCGATGGCGGGAGCCTTGCGCCGGTAGGCCGCCAGAATGCCGTCGCGCGCCTTGTCCATCATGTCAGCGGTTTTGCGCAGGTCGTGGGCACTGCCGTAGGTGAAGGTCCACGGGTTGTGGATCATCAGCATGGCGTTGGCCGCCATCACCACCTGATGCCCGCCACAGGCGATGACACTGGCAGCCGATGCGGCCAGGCCGTCGATGCGCACGGTGCAGCGCGCACCCAGACGCTGCAGCGCGTTATGAATGGCAAACCCGTCGAACACATCACCGCCGGGGCTGTTGATGCCGACCGTGATCGCGGCCTGCCCATCGTCCATCGCCTTGAGCTCGTCGATGAATCGGGCGGCGCTGATGCCCCACAGCCCGATCTCGTCATAGATCAGCACTTCGATGGATTTCGGTTGATCGGCATCAGTCTTGGCCTGAATGCGGTACCAGCTGCGCGTTGGCGCAGCCTCGGGAAGGTGGCTCATGCCGGCTCCTCAAGATTGGAAATGGTTGGTGTGGGCTCTGCCGGGTTGGCGCGCGCATCCGAGTCATAGGCCAGGCCCAAGGCATCAGCGCGGGCGATGTCGGCCGCGTTTTCTGCATCGATGAGTTCAGCGTCGTAGCCTTGGCGCAGCGCGACTTCCGAGCGCGAGGTGAAACCGGCGCGCACTTCCATGCGCCGGGCCTGCACGTCCTGCACCGGGTGCAGGTAGGACCAACCTTGCGGCACCCAGCGGGTGCGCAGATACGCGCGCCGTTGTCGAGGGTAGTCAGGCAGCGCGATGGCTCCGGCCAGCACTGCCATGTCCAGCCAGGCAGCACGCACAGGCCGGCACATCTGGTGGACGAAAACGCCAAACTGGCGCTGCTCGATGCGCCGCCGAAACTCGTTCAACACCACGCGGATCACCCGGTCGTTCACATTGCGCAGGTCACCGGTCAGCAACTCGAAGGGCAAACCTGCCCCGGCAGCGGTGGCCAGCAACTGCTGACGCATGAAGTCCGGGTAGGTGTTGCCGGCGTCGGGTGGGTTGGAGAAATCCACCTCTTCGCCGGGGAGCAGTTCCTGCAGGGTGCCGGGCTCCAGCCCCACCATTGGGGTGAAACCATCGGCATCGTTCTGGATGGGCGCGCCCGTTACCGGATCGACCGGCGGGTCCTCGGGCGCCGGTTTGCGAATGAAGCCGGCAAACAGGTTGGCCACCTCCTGCCGAAACAGCACCGCGTCATCAAAGTCGTCGAGCGACTTCAGGCGCGCCAAGACCGGCGCCAGAACGGGGACGCCACGCAGCTGACCCGCGCGCAGCGGCTCATAGATGTGTAACACCTGCTCGGCCGGGACGCGCACCAGGTCGTTGAAGCCTATAGAAGGGTTGGGGCCGTCGCCGGGATGGGCGCGGTACATCCAGTAAGCGATGCGCTGACCAATTGCGTTGTATTCAATACCGGCGCGGATGACGTTGCCGCCACGGCCTTGCTCATGCTTGTCGTGCGGCACGAACTCAGGCTCAAGCACCTGCAACTGCAGGGGCACCGCCATGGCATCCTCGAGCCGCCGGGGCCGCAGGCGAATGAAGCACTCGCCCGACTCGTACACCGCCCGGCAAACCAGCGCCTGCAGCCCATAGAGATCGGTGCGGCCGTCGGCATCGGCTTCGTCGCACCAGTCTTCCCACAACGCCTGCAACTGGCGCCGCACGCCATCGTCGGGATGGCGGGGCTTAGGGGTGATCCCGGTGCCGATGGTGTTCGACACCAGCCGGTCTATGGCCGAGAAGGCATAGGGATCGTTGCGCGTGGCGGCGCGCGATCGATTGCGCAAGTGCTGCAGACCGGCGAGCGACGCCGAACTTGGCCCGCCATCAGGCGCCTTCCAGCCGCCCAGGCGACGACCGTTGCCGGCGCTGTCATAGCTGGCTTGCACACGGGTCAAGCGCTGGGGCAACAGAAAGCCGCGCTGTGCCAACCAGGGGTAGGACGTGGACATGCTCACCACCCCTTGCCGGCATGAAATAAGCGCACCAGCCGTGCACGGCGCCCGCCACCTTTCGAGAGCTCATTGAGCATGCGATCGCGGGCCTCGATGAGTTCTTGCACCGAGCGGTATTCCACGATGCGGTCCGCAAACCGGACGATGTGCTCACCCTTGGCCAGGGCACGTTCGATCCGGACCACGTCGTCCTGGGTAAAAGCCATGTGAGATTTCCTCGATGCTCAGCGTCGGCGCAGGTAGGCGGATGCCGCGACCCGACGGGCTGGTGATTGGTGGGTTCCGGCAGCAGGCGCCGGCGATTGCCTCAGCCGAGGCGAGCCCTCGTTGGGCGTGGCGACGACGGGCTCGTGTTGCGATGTCATGCGCTCGCCTTCGATGACTGCGCCAGCCAGTTTGGCCAGCACCAGGCGGCGCTCGATCTTGAGTCCCTGCAGCGCGGCATAGGCATACACGCGGCAGTCCAGCGCCTCGTTGCGCGCCCCGGAGGGCTTTTGCCAGGCGCGCACCTCATTGCCTCTGGCATCGATGCGGGTCACACGTTTTTCGACAGTGGCCTGCTCGAACCAGGCGTCGTCATACGACATCGGAAAGTGGCAGTAGCCAGGTTTACCTGACGCAACCTGCCAGCGCGCATAGATCGTGTCCTTAGCGGTGTCGACACCGATCAGGCGCACCGTGTGGCCACGGTACTTTTTGGACTTCGTCTGCCGCTTGGGCCAGACCGGGCGCGGCCCGAACTGGCCTTTGACCGCCCAGACGTTGCGCGCCGCACGCGGGGTGGCGAACTCATACACTTGCTGCACATGGTGGCCGCCAGAGTCGATACAGCAGGCAGCGATGCGCAGTGCCCGGCCGTCCTCGGTGGGCAGACGGGTGTTGATCAACAAGCCATCCAGTTGCTGCCACAGCGCGGGCTCCGCAGGGTTGCCATGCAGCACGATGTGCTCGACACCCCAAGACTCCTCACCTGCACCCCAGCCCACGAGCTCGATTTCCAGTCGATCCTTTTGCGTGTCCACGCCTGCGGTGACGGTCAGCACGCCAGTCGGCAGGTGGTCCGGTGCGTACGCTTCGCGCTGCTGGGCCAGCAGGTCGGCACTGGCTCGCTCGCCCACGCTTTCGAATGGCAGCCCCATGGCGGTGTTCCACCAGGTTTTTTCTTCTTCGGGATTGCCCCGGGCGCGCAGGAAATCGCTGGCGATCTCCGAGAGCTTGCGCCAGGGCGAATAGAGCTCATTCAGATGAAACCCGGGAATCGGGTGTTGCGGGCACTGGGCCATCCAGTGCCCCTGTGCGAGCATCAGCGGCCGGTCGCTGTCGCGGATCAGGGCACCGCAAGACGGGCAGACCAGCGATGTTTGCGCCAAGTCCGCTTCATTGACCAGCACATTGGCCCACTCCAGCACATGTCGGTGGCCGCAATGGGGGCACGGCACGAAGTAGCGTCGCTGGTCCGACTGCAGCCAGGCGCGCTCGATTCGGCTGTGCCCCTTGAGGGTCGGCGTGGACACCAGCGCCACTTTCTTGCGCGCGCGGTAGGTGGCGGTACGCTTGCGGGCCAGGTTGACCGGATCGCCTTCGGTGCCGGCCGAGGGCGGGTAGCGATCGACCTCGTCGCAGAGCAGAATCCGGATCGGGCGGCTGGACAGGCTCGCTGCGCTATTGGCCCCGGCGATCGTCAGGTGCCCGCCGGGGAAGTGTTTCTTGAGAATCGTGTTGCCCGAGTCGCGGCTCTTGGCGTCGCGCACCTTGCCGACCAGGGCCGGGGTGTCGCGGATCATCGGCGCCAGACGATCCTTGGAGAAGGTCTCCCCCATTTCGATGGTGGGTTGCACGACCAGGATTGGCGATGGGTCGAGATCGATGAAGTAGCCAATCAAAGACTTCAGGATGAGCGTCTTGCCCACCTGCGCCGAGGACATCATGACGACTTCCTCGACCCCGGGTTCGCTGAACGCATCCATGATGCCGCGCTGATACGGGGCACGATCGCTCAGGTACTTGCCGGACTCCGCACTGTCTTCGGGCGAGAGGTAAAGATGCGTGTCAGCCCATTGGCTCACCGTCATCGTCGGCGGGGGGCGCCACAGCGAGCGCACCCGGGTTAGCAAGGTCTGGATCATCGTCAAGGGCGGCCTCAGCAAGTTCCGACAAGGCCTCCAGCACCATGTCCGTCAGCAGCCGTTCAATGGCCGACTCCTCAGAAAGCGGCAGCACCAACGGAGTGGCGCGCACCGGCAGGGTCAATAACTTGGCTCGGGCGGCTGCGATCATGCTGGCCCAGGCGCGCTCGACCTGCGCAGCGGGCACCAGCACGCCCTTGAGGCGAGCGATCTCGACTTCGGTTTTTTCGGCCTGGGCACGGGCGAGGCGGGTTTTTTCAGTCAGGAGATCACCGCCGTCGCCGCTGGCCACCGCCCGCAGGTGGCGGATGTAGGCCACGACGGACGGGATGATGTCGTACTGCCCGCGTGTGGCCGGCTTGGGGATCACGCCTTCCTTGGCGAGCTGCTGCACCCGACGCGGAGTCAGATCCAGCAGCTTGGCCAGCGATTCGATGGGGGCAGTTGCCATGCAAAGTGGCTCGTGGGTAAAGGTGAAATCAAAGTTGGGCCGGCAGCGCCGACATTTCGCCGTCAAGCGAAACACCGATGCCGCTCATTTCGTCTCGGCTCACGGCCAGGCCCTGTGGCGCCTTGAACTGGGCCGCGAAGCGAAACCGTAGCGCGGCCTGTGCCTGCGCAAATCTCGCGGGTCCGCCGCCCCGCACTGACCAAGATCGCCAGGGTCCCCGGCGATGAAATAGCGAAGCGTTGCGAGCCACTGCCCGTCCCTGCGTGGGATTGATGCGACAGCGGCCAGATTCAACTTGGCTTCTTCCGGAAATGAAGCGTTCATACGGTCATTGCAATCAACCGGAGCCCACACCATGACCCACCCGACGCTCGATCACATCGCTCAAACCATCCTCGGGCTCGAGACCCTGGACACGCGCAAAAGCGACCGGTTGGACTTCCACGACCTAGCGGTCTGGAACATCAAAGCCGCGCTGCAGGCGGCTTTTGAGGCAGGTCAGCAGGCCGGCAAAAAACCTCGGCAGATCCCCCAGAAACGAGTTGCTAAGCCGGCCGAATGAAGCGTTCATACAGACACGATCACCCACCCGCAAAAAGGACCCGACCATGACCACCCTGACTGCCAAACCCACCGCCCTGGACAGCTTTATCGCAAAGGCTGGCGAATTCGACGTCTTGCTCCAGCGGCTGCAACAGATGCGCGATGACCATTTTGGCGTCAGCCCCGATGCGGTGACCTGGGGCCACGTCGGTGATGTGACGCACTACGTCACTGCCCTCATGGAAGTGACCGACGCCTACTTCAAGGAAGGCGAGTACGCCGCTTAAGCGCACCCCAATTCAACGCACACCTATCCATCACAAGGAGATGACCATGAAACTGACCGACACCCAGACCCTGATCCTCAACACCGCCATCCAGTCGCCCGATGGGCAGCTGATCTGGTTTCCCGACAACCTCAAGGGCGGTGCCCGTGACAAGGTGTTGGGCAGCCTGCTGCGGCAGGGCCTGATTCAAATCGATGGTGAGAGCCACCGGGTCACCGACTTGGCTTACGCGGCGTTGGGGCTCGCGGTGCCACAGGCTTCGGCCGAGCCGATCAAGGCCGCGCCGCGCACCCGGGAGAACACCAAACAGGCGAAGATCATCGCCATGCTCCAGCGCCCGGAAGGCGCCACCATCAGCCAGATCGCTGAGGCCACGGGCTGGCAGCCGCACACAGTTCGCGGGACCTTTGCCGGTGCCTTCAAGAAGAAGCTGGGCCTGACACTGAGCTCCAGCAAGGAAGACCATGGCCAGCGCGTTTACCGGGTTGCCTGAGCACGAGGCGCATTCAGGGACGTCAGGGCCGTGCCACCAACTCGTAGCTGGTGCTGCGGCCACTGGCCTCGGATTTCTTCAACACATCGCGCGCCACCAATTCGGTGATGTCGCGCAGGGCGGTGTCCTGAGAGCACTTGGCAATCGCCGCCCACTTGCTGCTCGTCAGTTTGCCGTCAAAACCATCGAGCAACTTGTTGAGCAGTTTGATCTGACGCTCATTGAGCGGCATGCCGGCGCAGTGCTGCCAGAAACGGGCTTTCGTGAGCACCGTAGCCAGTGTCTCCTCCGCGCCCAGGAGGGCTCGTAGCAGACAGGCCAGAAACCACTCTAGCCAATCGGTGACGTCCAGGTCACCCTTCTGGGTAGCTTCCAGACGGTCGTAGTAGTCCTTGCGTTCACGTTGAATCTGGGCCGACAGGCTGTAGTAGCGCTGCGCTGATTTTTCTGCGCGTGCCAGCGCCATGTCACCCACGGCTCGCGCGATGCGCCCATTGCCATCTTCAAAGGGATGGATGGTCACGAACCACAGGTGGGCCAGCCCCGCTTTAACCACCGGGTCGTCGTGCTGATCCACGTTGAACCACAGCAGAAAATCCGCCATTTCCGCATCCAGCTGATTGGCTGGAGGCGCCTCGTAGTGAACCTTTTGACGATGCACAGGACCAGAAACCACCTGCATGGGGCCTTGCGCATCGTCGCGCCAGTCACCGACACGGATTTTGGCAAGTCCGCTGTAGCCGGTAGGAAACATGGCGGCATGCCAGCCAAACAATCGCTCCGCAGTGAGTGCCGTGTTGTGCCGCTGGGTGGCATCGAGCACCATGTCCACCACCCCATCGACATGCCGGTCAGCGGGTGCCAAGGCACCGATGTCGACACCCAGGCGACGGGCAATCGAAGAGCGCACCGACTCGGGGTTGAGTTTTTCGCCCTCGATTTCGCTGGTCTTGAGCACATCCTCGGTCAGGACACGCAAGGTCGCCTGGTCACGCAGATCCATCCCCAGGTCGTGCATGCGGCCCAGCAGGTGTCCCTGCGCCAGATGAACCTGGGCAAGCAAGGACGCCAGCCGCTTGTGGTCGTAAACCCAGTGCGGCCAGTCGTTGCATTGCCAGATGTAGCGCTTATCTTCGCTTTTCATGCGGTGATTATGGCCAGCATTCGCCGCACGGTCAAGACAAACTCCGCAAATAGTGCGGTTAATAGACAGGCCATTCACCGCAACAACCGTCGGCACAGCTGAATACGCCTCATGCCTCCTGCGGTTCAGGAGTCAGCTGATCTGACGTTGCACACTCCGCGAAGGTTTTACCGGTGGCGGCCAATGTGGCCGCCTTGCCCGTGTAGTCCTGCCAACGCTTGACGATCACGTCTGCATACTTGGGATCGAGCTCCACTAACCGTGCGCGGCGCTGAGTTTTCTCAGCCGCAATCAGGGTCGTGCCGGAACCACCAAACAGGTCGAGCACGATGTCCCGCGTTTTGCTGCTGTTGCGAATGGCCCGCTCGACCAGTTCTACCGGCTTCATGGTCGGGTGCAGATCGTTCTTGACCGGCTTGTTGATGAACCAGACATCGCCCTGGTCACGGTCACCGCACCAGAAGTGATCGACGCCATCACGCCAGCCATACAGGATGGGTTCGTACTGGCGCTGGTAGTCAGCGCGACCCAGTGTAAAGGTGTTCTTGGCCCAGATGATGAAGGTGGACCATTTGCCACCCGCACCCCGAAACGCCAGTTGCAGGGTGTCAAGCTCGCTGGAGCTCATGGCGATGTAAACCGCGCCCTTGCTGTAGGTCAGCAAGTTGGCACAGGCCGCCGACAGGAATCCGGCAAAGCCTTCACCCAGATTGTCATTGAGGATGGGCCGGTGCGTGCCGCGCTGCTTGTCCTTGGCGGTGTTGGCGTAGTTGACGTTGTAGGGCGGATCGGTAAACGCCATGTCGGCCAAATCGCTGCCCATCAGAGTCTCCAGTGCCACGAGGTCGGTGGCATCGCCACACAACAGGCGATGCTCACCCAGCAGCCACACATCGCCTAGCTGGCTTACGGGGTCGTCGGTGACCTCCGGTACTGCGTCATCGTCGGTTAATCCCTCGTTGCCTGCCAACTCAGCCATCAGCGCGGCCAGCTCATCATCGGCAAAGCCTGTCAGTGACAGATCGAACCCGGCAGCCTGCAAGGCCTCCAGTTCGATGCGCAGCAACTCATCATCCCAGCCGGCGTTCTCAGCCAGCTTGTTGTCCGCCAGCACATAGGCGCGTTTTTGCGACTCGGTCAGGTGCGCCAGTTCGATGACCGGCACCTGCTCGAAGCCCAGCTTGCGTGCCGCCAGCACCCGACCGTGACCGGCAATGATGCCGTTGCTGCCATCGACCAGCACCGGATTGGTCCAGCCAAACTCGCGGATGGATGCCGCGATCTGCGCAACTTGGGCATCCGAGTGCGTGCGGCTGTTACGGGCGTAAGGAATCAACGCCTCGATCGGACGATATTCGATTTGCACGATGGTCTGGGAGCCTTGAAACGACAAACCCGCCAAGAGCATGGTGCTCAGGGCGGGTTCGTGGGGTTAGGTAGTATCCAAATCAGGGTGGGCGGCTGCCTCGCACCTCTGTCCAGAAGATAGCTGAAATACTACGCTAATCCGGCGGATATGTTGCACGCCTGATTTCGGGTTCAACCCGCAGCGTTACGCAGGTCTGCGCAGACCTTGTAAGACGCTGGCGATTTCATGCAATTTCATGATCGATCTTCCAGATTGAGGTGCAGCGCCACCTTGGCCAGGGCCATCTGCCACCGTCGCCAGGCGGTGCTGCGGTCACAGGCAAAGCGGATACCGATTTCCCGCCAGCCATAGCGCTTGGCGCGCATCCAGACCAGGTGCCGTTGCTCTTCTTCCAGCCAGAGCACCCAGCGCATCACCTCCAGCATCCGATCAACCGACTCCGGGCTGGGCGGGAAATAGACCGGTAACCGTTCATCCGCACCCAGGTTTTCATGCTCGGCGCGTTTGATCGCTGGCCAGCAGTTGAAATACCCCTGGACCCGAACCGCTGGCAGACGTCGGGCCACATCTGCCGCCTGACTGAAGCGCAAGGCCACATCTTCGATCGTCCACTTAGGCATGGCGAGACCCTCCGTAAAGCCGCTGTCCGATGCGCCGAACGATCTCCTGTTCAAGAAAGTCCAGGCGGCTGTCATCGGCATGCACGACCAGGATGCGCTGCTCCAGCCAGCCGCTTTGCTTGATGGCGTCCAGATCGGGCGACTGGGGCTGCAGGCGCCCCAGGGGGCAGCGGTAGTGAGGTGTCGGTGTTTTCATGGTCAGGCCTCCTGCGTATCGATGGCCCAGTGCAACAAGGCCAGGGCATCGGCCTCGTTGTCATCCGTGACCGGGTGGCCCAGAGCACGCATGGCTGCGATGACCTCGGTCTTGCCTGCATTGCCTTTGCCGGTAGCGTGCTTTTTGATCGTGCCGACCGGAATACCTTGATACGGGACCTGGTGGTGTTCGCACCAGGCAGTCAGGTGCGCCATGAAGCCGCCATAGGCATGTGCCGCATCCACGCCCAGATGCCGTCTAACCTCTTCGAAGTACACCGCATCAAGACCTTCGGTCGATTGCTTGATGTCGGTCAGCCAGCGCTTGAACCTCAGGTAGCGCATGCCGCCGCCCTCAAAGCGGTCAGGCTTGAATCGGGCAAACCCATGCGCGATGCGACCGTCGTTGGAGCGCAATGCCCAGCCGGTGATGGTTCCCAGATCGATAGCCAATACGCGTGCTTTAGCCATGGCGAGGACCTCGCTGAAACTGAGCCTTCTGGGCAGCAACAGGGCAGCCCCGCATTGCGCCAACCGCCACTTGGACCACCCCCATGCAGACCACCGGACGA
Source organism: Kluyvera genomosp. 2 (assembly GCF_036759865.1). Lineage (NCBI taxonomy): Bacteria > Pseudomonadati > Pseudomonadota > Gammaproteobacteria > Enterobacterales > Enterobacteriaceae > Kluyvera > Kluyvera genomosp. 2. Next base: position 57,403 of record NZ_JAPKIA010000005.1, on the reverse strand, counting down.
CGTCCGAGAACGAGGTGGACACCCCGACCGTAGTCGGGGGTGTCCACCTCTCCCGTAGGGAGAGGGGAGTTTTCGCCAACTGAAAAACCCGGAGAAACCCAGTAACCATGCGGGTTTGCGTCAGTTGGCAAGTTGGCAGCGTTGCCAACTTGCCAACTTGCCAACTTGAGCTCAAGTGGTTGATTTACAAAGGAATGAAGTTGGCAAGGGTCTGCCAACTGAATCCAGTTGGCAAAAAGTGGGTTCCAGTTGGCAGAAATTTTGCCAACTTGACGATGCGTATTCATGCAGGCTCCTGGGTATCGTTGAGATCGTCTTGGTACACCCACACCTCGGGGTTCTCGACCGGCATGGCGGCCCCCGATTGCGGGCATTTGTAGTGGGTGGGCAGGACGAGATGTGTCTGCATCACGACCTCCCCGGTGTCCGGATCAGGCGGTCCGATGGCCATCTGCAACGCCATGCCTTCCACACACAGGTAGCCGAACTTGGTGCGCCCGCAGGACGGCAAACCGTAGTCAGCGGCGTTGCGGAAATACTTGATGTAGCCCTGGGTCGCCAGGGCCGATAGCCGCTCGCGGATGGTGCGCTCGCCACCCAGCCCAGCCTTGCCTTCAAAGCCTTCGGCAAACTGATTGGCGGTGTAGCAGCGTCCATTGGCAGCTTCCTGAAACAGAATCTCCAGGATCGCGTCGCGCTTACGCCGTCGCTCCGCATCCAGCCGCTCGCCGTATTCCTTCATCACCAGCCGCTCGTTGGCGTCGACCTCGCGCCACTCACCCTGAACCTTGTCGATGTGCTTGAGCGGAATGCCGGCACCGTTGCGCAACTCATAGATCAGCTGACGGGTCGTGCGCGTCTCATCCGGCCGGAACAGCAACATCCCGGTCGAGTAGTAGCCACGCAGGCTTCCCGCGCCGGCCAGAGCCTGAAACGGGTCCTCCTCAAACTGCTTCTTGCCGAGCTTTTTGGTGTGGTGTGCGAGGATGACGCCAGCGTCCGGATTGACCGCCTGGCGAATCCGCTCTACCCGTTGCGACAGGAAGAACAGCATGGCGCCGTTGTCGTTCTCGCCACCGGCATCGCCGCCGTCGAACACATTGCGGATCGGATCAATGGCGATGATGTCGGGAGGCTCACCGCCAAAGGCGTTCATGATCGCCGGGATCACCTGCGCCATTCCCGCGTCATCGAGCACCAGCCGCAACTGCGGTGTGGCCACGAAGTTGGCGCGGGCGTCCAGCAGCCGATGCGACGGCAGGCGGACATCCTTCACGCGCTCGCGCAGGTAGTGGTACTGGACCTCGGCCTGCAGGTAAAACACACGCAGTGGTCTGGGTGGCTGCATGCCCAGAAACGCAGCGCCAGCGGCCATGTGCGCCAGCCACGACAAAAGGAAGTCACTCTTACCGACCTTGGGCGCGCCACCGAACACCAACATGCCTGCCGGCGTCAACACGCGCGGAGAGATCAGATCGGGTGGCACAGGTGAGTTGTCGTCGAGCAGTTCGCCGAGCGTGAAGGTGGGCAGAGAAGGAGCCGCCACTTTGACCACGCGGCGTTCGCCCTGGGCGATGAATGTCGCGCAGTCGAAACCTTCGTCGACAGCGTCTGCGGCATCCCACTTGGCTGGCTTGTCGGTGGGCGGCACCAGGATGGCCACGGAGGTGCTGCCCGCAGCCACGCAAGCACGCGCGGCACTTTCGGCATAGTCCCAGCCAGGTGCGTCCCGGTCCGGCCAGATGACCACCGATTTCCCCGCCAACGGATGCCAGTCGGTTTTGTCGACAGGGGCCTTGGCGCCGTTCATGGCGGTGGTGGCCGCAATGCCGCAAGCGATCAATGCAGCCGCACACTTCTCGCCTTCGACTAGGACGACCTCTCGCGTCTTAAAGATGACCGGGAGGTTGTAGAGCGGCCTGGGGTCGGGTGCGCGCCACATGCGGGCGCGAACATCCCAGGGGCGGTATTCCTTGCCGGTCGGCGGGTCGTAGCGGTAAACGCAGGCGATAAGTTCGCCCTCGGGTGACAGATAGTCCCACTTGGCGGTGTAAGCGCCGAGGTCGTCCATCGGCACGCTGCGAACATCGCGGCGCATCGGCGTGATGTTCGGCGTAGGAAGACCCAGCCACTGCCGGATCTCGCCAGCAATGCGGGGAAAGTCGCTGCGGGCGGAGCGACCCTGCGAGCGCGCCCACAGATCGATGACATCGCCGCCTTCGTCGGTGGAGAAGTCCTTCCACAGGCCGCGCCGTGGAGCGTCCAGCTCAACCACCAGACTTCTGCCGGGGTTGCCATCCACATCGCCTACATAGAATTTGCCGGCCCGGATGCGCCCCTGCGGAAACAGGTAGTGGAGAACGGCCTCGAGCCGGTCCAGCAACCCCGCACGCAGCGCATCGGTGTCCGTGGCCAGTTCGTCGCGCTGCTCGGGGGCGTCATTGAAGTCGAGCCAGATGATGTTGTCGGCCATCATGTCGAACCCCAACAGCGGTCCTGCCAGGGGCAGAACTTGCACTCGACATGCGTCGGTGTAGTCGCATGGCGCGGCAACAGTTCCTGGCTGTCGGTCGCCGTGATGACCCGAACCGCGCGATCGGACATCCGCTGCGCCAGGCCGCCGTCGAACGGTACCAGCTCGAACCAGATCTCCTCGGAGTCCTTGTTGATCGCGGTAAACAACGCCGGGTTCGCGGAAATGCCCGGGATGCTAGCTTCCATGTAGGCCTGATAGATGGCCATCTGCGCGGCATAGACCGGTTTGGATTTGCTGACACCGTGCTTGACCGTATCCCGCCAGGACTTGTCGTTCATGGTCTTGCACTCCCACAGGGCCGGATAGCTCATTTCAAGCTCTGCAGGGCCGCCGTTCAGCACGCCATCGACATGCCCTTGAATCCGACCGCCCACGACGGAGAAGCCGAACTGGCCGCCGCCGGCCTTTTGGGTGTACAGATCGAATCCGGCCATGCGCAGCCAACGGATGGCCAACGCTTCGAGGACGTGGCCTACCTCGAAGACGCGCAGAACGCGACCCGGTATGTCTCGGCCAGGATCGACCGGTGTTTGCAGATACTCGTATTGCAGCGCGCGCTCGCAAGCAACGCCCAACCTCGACGCACCGAGATAGTTGCGCCGGGGTTGTTTGTAGCGTTCAGTGCTCAGCGAGGTATCGATGAGCACGCCGATCTGCTCATGGATCTTGGGGCGGTGATTGAAATCCAGCATCAGAAAGGCACCCCCGTCGAAGCCGGTTTGCCTTGGCGGACAAGTCGCTCTTCAAGAAAAGCGCGATCCTTCTCTGCCATCCGCTCGTGCTCGACGAGCATGTGTTCCTGGTAGGCGGTCACCACCACGTCGATCAGCATCAGCACTTCGTCTTTGCTGTAGTCCACCAGCGGGCGCTGCATGCCGATAGAGCCGACATACTCGCCAAGCGGCGCCAGGCAGGACGCCATGGCAGCCAGCTCCATCTCACTGGGATCGATCATTTGTCCCTCCGTTTTTGTCATGAGCTTGCAGAACGCGTTCTGGCAGCGCATGGAGCAGAACATCCAGCCTTCCGAGTAGCGCCCAGGGTCGCTGCGCGGCAGGCGTGGATTGAAGTAGCCGAAGCCCTTGGCCTTTCGTGAGCAGACTGCACATTTCACGCGGCCTCCCGGTGGGCATCGTTGGCGGCCACCACAAGGCGCTGAATCGACGACTTGTTGAACTGGAAGGACAGCAGCGCCGAGGCCTGATAGCGCGTCATGCCAAAGTCGGCGCGCAGCGCCTGCGGCAGATACTGGAGTTGCTTCGCCGTCGGCGGCTCGTTCAGCCAACGACGGGTCTTGTGCGCGGAGTCAGCCGACTCGCGGTCGTTTAGCCAGTCATCGGCTTTGGCCATGCAAACCGTGCGGTCGCCAACCGCCAGCAAGCGCGGCTGCAGATCCTTACCGCCGCCCACGGCGTGCCAGCGGCCGTTCAGGAAGAAGACGCCACCCCAGGCGTTGAAGCCAGTCGCCATCAGTGCGTCGTCGCAGCCGAACAGGTCGCACCAGCGGAAGTTGGAGCGCTTGAGCAGATCGATCTCGGTCATCACGAAATCGGCCAGCGCATCACCTTCCTCGGCGGTCTCGTTCTCCCAGACGAAGCCGCACAGCGGGCATTCGCGGCAGCCCAGCGGGACGGTGGCTTCACAGGAAGGGCAGTCCTTGGTGGGCGCTTCGCCGTGATGCTGGTGCCCGTCGAGATTGACCTCCTGTTCCAGAGATCCGTGCATCAAGGTCGCGGTGCCGAAGTCCAGGACCACGCAATCGGTCTTGATGACGCCCGGATGCTCCGCTGGGTCGATGGTGCGCAGGCCACGCCCGATCATCTGGGTCAGTGTTGATTTGTGCGAGCTGGGTCGCAACAGCACCACGCAGGAGGTGGGTGTGAAGTCGTACCCTTCAGTCAGCACAGCCACATTGACCACGACTTGCGCGCTGCCGGATTCGTACTCGGCCAGGCGTGCCTTTCGCTCAGCATCAGACAGCTCGCCGTGCACGATCACGGCAGACACCCCGGCATCCTGAAAGGCCTGGCGCACACATTCGGCATGGGCGACGGTCGAGCAGAACACGATCGTCTTGCGCTCGCCGGCCTTCTCCCGCCAATGACGGATCACGGCATCGGTGATCGGCGTCTTGTTGAGAATCGCCTCGACTTGCGTCATGTCGAAGTCGGTTGCGGTGCGCCGCACCCGCGTCAACTGCTCCTGGGCGCCGACATCGATGACAAAGGTGCGTGGCGGCACGAGGTGGCCGGAGGCGATCAATTCGCCAAGGGTGATTTGATCCGCGACGTTGCTGAAGACTTCCCGCAGTCCCTTCCCGTCACTGCGGGCAGGCGTTGCCGTCACCCCGAAGATCTGGGCGCGCGGGTTCTTGTCCAACACGCGGTCGATCACGCGGCGGTACGACGCCGACGCTGCGTGATGCGCTTCATCGATCACCAGCAGATCGAGGATTGGGATGGCAGTGAGATGGTTGTCACGCGACAGCGTTTGCACCATCGCGAACGTGGCGCGCCCGGACCAGGATTTGTCCTTGGCATCGAACACGGAGGTGCTGACGCCCGGATTCACCCGTGCAAACTTGGATAGGTTCTGGCCGGTCAGTTCATCGCGATGAGCGAGGATGCATGCCTTGGCATCTGGCTCGGCCAACAAGCTGCCGGCGACCGCCGAGAGCATGATGGTCTTGCCCGAGTTATGTGTGACCGTGAAGTCACCCAGCAGGTAGCGGTGATCACCGTCGACGGTGAAACCAACATAGTTGCCCTGACCGACCGGGTGCACGGTAAAGCCGGTGCGAAGCACGTTCTTGATCTGCCGACGCGGCGGCGCCTGTTTGTGCAGTACGCGGGTGGGGATCTGGTCGCATTCACCGCTCAGATGGACACGCCAGTAATCCACGCCGTTCACTACTTTCTTGCGCAACGTCGCCAGGAACCCCAGGCTGCGTGCGAGATAACAGACGTCCTGCGCGAGTTGCCGCGATCGGCTGGAGAACTCGAACATTGCGCCTCTCGACAGATGCCCATCGGTGTCGATTAAACCCGCCAGAATCGCCAAGCGCGAAGAACGGTCAGCACACTTGTAGCGGTCGGGTACGAACTTGTCTTGGGCACACCGATCACGCAGTCCCAGGGCCTTGATCTGCTCGATCAGCGGATTGCGCTCCGTGCGTGTGCTCACCAAGTAGTAGCTGTTGGCCTGGTTATTGGGGAGCTGTTCGATACGTACCGTCAGGCCCCAATGCCGAGCCTGGGCATGAACCGTTTCGACAATCTCAACATCTGGCGTGGTGATGTTGATGCTGTTCTTGAGGCTGCCGTCGCCCAGCAACACGCCGAGGAAATACGGATCGATGGGCAGATCCTGGCGCCCCGGGAGATCCACTGCCACGCGAAAGAGCTTGTGCAGGTGCCGGTACGTGGCGGACTGACTCAGATAGTCGAACAAGGCAATGTCGACGACCTCATGGGCACGGCCAAAATTCCCGTCGTTGGTGCGTACCAGCGTCAGGATGTGGCCTGCATTGACGATGAACGGATCACCCTTCATAGGGCGGATCTCGAACATCTCATCCTGACCACGGTGAAGTTCCAGCACACGGCGTGGCCTACTGTCAGGGCCCATCAACAGTTCGCCCACCGAAATGGTTTCGACTGCCTTGATGGAGCCGTCGAACATCAAAATGGGGGTGCCGGGCGCGTGGCATCCGGTGGGGCCGACAGACAGGGTGTTACCGTGCTGGGCAAGCGCCGCCAAAGAGCGCTCGACCAACAGGGCTTGGCGGGGACGAAGCATCATGGCGGCGTCCCCCCTTACTGTGCCCAGCTTGGACGACCCGGCACGGAGGCACGGCCAGTGGCCTGGGCATACGCGTTCGACCCGTTTGCGGGTGCAGGCGCCTTCGCTGCTCCCTGCGCGCCACCCATGAGGGCGGCGTAGTCCTTGTGGTCGGGCGTGATCGCGGCCTTGATGACGCTCTTGTCCTGGCCGTTCTGGTCTTTGTCCCAGTCGACCTTGCCGAGAAACTCGATGCCATCGAGATCGGCAAACCCGCTGATGCGGCGCGCGTTCTGCGCGGCAGGACTGTTGTCGCCAGGATGAACGCTGCGCGCTGAGTTGAGGATCGCCTTGACGAAAGTGCGGCCCATGTTGGCCCACTCAGGGCCTTTCGGGCTGTGCAGGCCGATCAGCGACCACATCTTGCGACGGGCGAACTCACCCTCCATCACGACGAACTCGCAGTTCAGGTACACCGAACCGGTGTTGTCGTTGCGGGTGGCGTAGCCGCCGGTCCATCCCTGCGACGGATCATCGAAGCCGCCCGGGCGGATCGTCATGCGCACACGCACCAGCGTGCCCTTGGGGATCAGGTCGAAAGAGGTCTGTTCGGAAGCGGAATTGAAATCGAAGTAGGTCATGATCAGGACTCCTGAGTCGAGGTGGATTCGGTGTTAGGGACAGTTGCGACAGCGGGCGCGGGGCGCGCGAAATCGAGCCGTTCGTTAGCGGGCCGGGCCGGGCCGGCGATCTTTTCCATGAGGCGGCCGAGGTGCGGCTCCTCGATCGGATCAAGGCGTCCGGAGCGGTCTTTGGCGGGGTAACCCCATGCGTTCAGCGTGTGGCAGACGAAGGCGCGGTAACTGGCACCGTCGTCGGCCTTCAGCTCGGCCAAGGTGATGACCTCATCGACGATGCCCGGCAGCTCAAGTCCGGTTTTGGTGCCGTCGATCTGCAGGGAGAACACGCGGCGATTGAAGTCATCCAGCCGCTCGTCGAGGATGCCGACGAACCACACGTTCTTGCCGCGTGTGTGCTGCAGGTGGGTCAGCCAGCCAATCATTTCCTGGCCCATCAGCCCGTATGCACCCCGGCTGTCTGGCTTGCCGGTCTTCTCGGAGTAGGCTTGAGGCTGGCCTTTGCACCATTGCAGACACAGGCGTCCGGCCACGGTGATGGAGTCGACGAACACGGTGTCGTACTTGTCCAGCACGGCCGGATCGCCGAAGCGCGCACACACGGCATCGAAGTGGGCCTGGCTGAACGGCTGGTCGTCGCGCAGCGCCGGGTTCGGTCCGCCGATGTACACCGCGAAGTCACGGCACTCCTGCCAGGTGCGCGGACGGATCGTGTCGCCGGCCCAGCCCTCGACCGCGAGATCACCAGCCTCAAGATCAAAGAACAGCGTGGCCGTGGGTTTCAGCGTCCAGAGTTGTGAGGTTTTTCCGATGCCGCTTTTGCCGACGAGCACACCCTTTACGCCACGGCGCTCGGCCAGGCGCTGGTCTGCAGTAATGATGGGGAGGCTCATTTCTCGGCCTCCTCGGTGCTGATGTTGGCGAACGCGTCCGCGACGGAGGTCACGCCGAGTGCGCCACGCTTGCGGGCCATTTCGTACAGGTCGCGCAGACCACCCAGGCGCCGATGGATGACGCGGGTTTCGGACTCGAGGGCCTGGATTGCGAATGCCACGTCATCGAGGGTGGCATCCTCCAGCCGACGCACGACTTCGTCTGGGCGGCTGCCGTCCAGCGCCGGGATGCGGATGGTTTCCGGCAGATCGCGAAGGTACATTTCCGGCTTCTTGCGCAGCAGTTCGAGCAGCGTAGGTTTGGTTTTCATGGCGATTACTCCTGAAGCAGAGCGAGACGAAAGCCCGGCTTGCCGGTCTTGAGGGTGCGTGCCGGGGCGAAGGCGCTCTTGAGCGACTCGGGCCACGCGTTGAACTTGGTTTCCGAGATCCGGTAGCTGATCTCCACGTACTCGGACGGGTCGTCGCCGTTGACTGCAATGCGACGAGTGATATCGGCGAGCCGCGTCTGATCCCAGTCGACTTTTTTGGGCAGATCGGCGGTGATGCGGACGTGCCCGTCGTCGAAATGGACGACGCCGGTGTCCTTGCCGGCTGCCAGGCGGAGCTGGTGCGCGCGGTCGGCGTACTTGAGATCCAGTGCGCGATCGACGTGCTCGACGATCGCCTTGGCTGCAGCCAGAAGATCAGCGGCGTCGTTCTTGAGCTGGAACAGCGATTCGCTGGCAAGCTCAGCGAGCTCGCCGGCCGGGGTGGCCAATGCCTGATCGGGAGAGAGACGGTTCATACCCCACCTCCTTCGCGATAGGCTTGGTCGGTGCTCTGGCGCAGCGAACTGCGCTCGAACGCCTCGACGTCCTCGATGCGATAGACGACCTTGCCGGGCAGGCGGATGTAGACAGGGCCGATGCCCAGTACACGCCAGCGCTCAAGGGTTTTCGGTGAAAGCCCCCAGCGTTCGGCAAGTGCCTGCTGGCAGAGCCGGGTTTTGGTGGCAGGATCGGTGCCGGAGGGAATGGCCGGCAGGGTTTCACCCGTTCTCGGGTGGGTGGCCGTTGGATTTGGCATTGCAGCGCTCCATGGGGTTGTTGAGGAACACTGCGCATCCTCCGGATATGACTTCAGACGCTCATCCGGTAAAACTTAGACGCTCATTAGACCGTGAGGCCGGCCCAGAAATGCAAACGGGCTGCACAAGGCAGCCCGCATGGGTGGTGGAGAAAACGAGTTAGACGAGCAGCTTCCAGGCGCCTCGCTTGCCCTCAGCCTGGCCGATGTAGATGTCGGCGATCTGTTCCTTCCAGTTGCGGAAAGCCTGGCTTGGGCTGGCGGCACCCAGGCCATCCATCAGATCTTTGGTCACCACCGCCGGATTGCCCGAGCGGTAAGCATCCACCAGTCGCTGAACCAACTTGATCTGCTTTTCCCCCACCACGGTCAGAACAGGCTTGCCGGGAATGAACAGCGACCCTGACCGGTTGTGCTCGACAATGAAGTCCACCGTCTGGCCACCCCGGGCCAGTACCTTGCCCTGACCGTAGACGCTCTTGAGACGCATGAGATCAACGATGGGCTCAACAGCATTGGCCACCAGCAGCGTGGCCAATGGCACCACGACATGGCACCCCAGGAAAGCAGGTGCCGTTTCGGAGCATGACAGCACCACCCCGATACCGGCATTCTGGTGCGCACGCAACTGGATATCGTAGTCTCGAATGACACGCTGGTCGGACAGCTGACGTGCCAGGTAGGCAGGGATGGATTCGCCATCAAGATCGAGCACGCCGAGGAAGATCAGGCCTTGCTCCTGCAGCATCTGCCCGACGGGCTTGAGTGACGATTTGAGACCCTTGATGATGCGCTCCTCGATCCACTCCCGTTTGATCTCGAAGAAATCCAGCGATTGGGCAGGCAGCTCCACCCACTGGCGCGAAATCGGGCATTCGTAGCGGACATGCCCGAGGGTCGGCGAGGACTGGACGGTGACCAGTTGGGTCTCGCCGTTTTCCAGCTCGACTTCGATGCTGCTCTGACGCCCACGGCGCACGAGAAAGCCGCCCTCGAGCAAGGGGTCGAGTGCGATACCGCGCGTATCCAGATGACGTCGCGTCACGGTTTCGGCGTGTTCATCGAACAGGCGCAACAACGCAGGAAACACCGCACATTCTTCTGCCGCGTCCAGCGGCCGAACCTGTTGCATGAGCCCCCAGTGTTCCAGCAGCTTGAAGCCGAAATCGCGCTGCTTGGGATCGCGGTTACTGCGCAGGTTGCAGCGATTGGGATCGCTCAGGGTGATGTTCAGCGTCTTGCTCTTGGCTTCGCCATCGGCGGCGTAGCGCACAGCAATCACGATACGGCTGACCAACGCCGCGCGTTTGAAGATGTTGTTCGGCCCGAACAAGTCGGTCGCCACGGTCTCGATGTCATCGCCGATGGCTACGCGCAGGGACGCACGATGTTTGAAATTCTGTGGCCGCACCTCAGCCTCAACCACGGTGACCGATTCGATGTCGAAACCGGCAACGGTGGGCGCATCCAGCCGCAGCGATGTCAAAAACCGGCTCAGGTTGTATTGGCGCAGCGTCAGTGGCCGATCCGACAGATTGTGTTTCAAGCCCACCTCGGCAAAGGCTGAGGCCACGACCGGTCGCACCCCGGGACTGGCCGCAAAGACCTCAACCACGGCGTCTTCAGGAGAAAACAGCAGCGTGGCCTCAATGGCAGGCCGGTAGTACATCGGCTTCTTGCGACCATCTTTCATAGCCGCCACGCTGGACAGCGGACCGGCATGGCGGATGATCAACAGATGGGATGCCACCTCGGTGCCATCGTCGCGCTTGGTGGCCACCCGAATGTGATCGATCTTGCAGTTCTCCGGTAATTCCAGTGCCTGCTGCAGCTTGGCCTCCAAGGCTGCCTTGACGGTATCGTCCCACTGGAAATCCAGTCCGCCATTGGCGTCGACCTCAAAAGCTTCGTACATCCGGCCGAGGTTGCGATAGTGGTCGGCATAGAACAGGTTCTCAGCATCATCGAACAGTTCGCCTTCGCGCACGTAAAGGTAGATAGCTCGACCGTAGTCATCCCGCTGCTGCGCAAATGCACCGGTGTTGGCCGAATCAAAGATCCGGTCAGCCACCTTGGCAACTGCCTCCACGCCACGCCCCTCGGCCAGATTGAGGATGCGAGACGCATGCTGCTCAAGGGGAACAGCCGCATCAGGCTGCAAGGAGGCCGCCACTTCCAGTACGGCCTGCCGGCAGGCTTCGACGACGTCGTCAGTCGCGTCCGCCTCTGGCCACTCCACGTCACCAAAACAGGCGGCGTAGTCTTGTTCGTCAACCTGGAGCAGCAGATCACGGACCGACTCGAGGGGCGCCGACTCCAGCAAGCGATGCAGAGACGGAATGTTCTTGAATGTTTTGGCCATCGGCTCCCCTTTTCGGTTGTTTTTGTCAGGGAAGCAGATTCGGGAGCCGGCCGACCGTGCTGCCAATCTCTCCTGGGCTTCGCTGAGCGGCGGTTAGGAAAAATGCAAAACTCGTCCCATAGATGAGGACATTTGCGCAATTTTCAAGCGGTTGCCACTCATTTGGCGTAAGCCGGAAATTTCATCGCTGACGCACGTTGTTGCGCAGGCTTACCCATCTGCCAGCAATTTCGGGATGCCAGCCGCAGGGCTAATTTTCATAATCCGGCATAGATAAACCGTTGGAAATGATGAGAGAGCCTACCAATGCTGCAGATCAACACCCTCCCACCCGAACGAATGACGGCAGAGCAGCGCTGTGCTGAGCTCGCCGGCCTCCTGGCTGTCGGGCTTTGCCGCCTGCGCCAGCCCGATTTCGCGAAGTCCGCAAATTCGCCACAAGAGACGCCGTTTGTACTTGGCTTTCCGGTCGAACAGAGCGTTCATTCAGACATCGACAACAACCCATCGATGGAGCCCTGAATGAAACCTCGAATCACCATTGCCCCCACGCCCGACACGGTCGTGGCGCAAATCTCCAACCTGCCCAAGCTGGGCATGGCGGAGATCAAGTCGCTCTGGCGGCGCCTGTTCGGCGGCGACACCCCAACGCACAACCGGCAGTTTCTCGAGCGCCGGATCGCCTACAAACTGCAGATCATCGAATGCCGCAAGACCGACCGCAACCTGCTTGAGCGCAATCAGCGTCGTATCGATAACCTGCTGGAGCTCGGCCAGCAGAAATCACAGACCCGGTCGGCCGATTACGCACTGACCCCGGGCACGGTGCTCTGCCGCCATTACCAGGGCGTTGACCACGAAGTGGTAGTCCAGGCCGACGGGACTTTCCTGCACGCTGGCCAACCCTACACCAGCCTGTCGCAACTGGCGCGTGAGATCACCGGCACCCGGTGGTCGGGGCCGGTGTTCTTTGGCCTGAAGACCAACGTCCGGCCCAAGAAATCAGCACGCAAGGGAGGTCATCGATGAGCGAGGTTCTCAAGCGCCGGATGCGCTGCGCGGTCTACACACGCAAATCCACTGACGAGGGACTCGATCAGGAATACAACTCCATCGACGCGCAGCGTGACGCCGGCCATGCCTATATTGCCAGCCAGCGGGCTGAGGGCTGGATTCCGGTGGCCGATGACTATGACGATCCGGCGTTTTCCGGCGGGAACATGGAGCGGCCAGCCCTGAAGCGGCTCATGGCCGACATCGAGGCTGGGCTGATTGATGTGGTGGTGATTTACAAAATCGACCGGCTGACGCGCAGCCTTACCGACTTTTCCAAGATGGTCGATGTGTTCGAACGGCATGGGGTGTCTTTTGTGTCTGTGACCCAGCAGTTCAACACGACCACGTCGATGGGCCGCTTGATGCTGAACATCCTACTGTCCTTTGCCCAGTTCGAACGGGAGGTCACCGGCGAGCGCATCCGTGACAAGATCGCAGCCAGCAAGCGAAAGGGCATGTGGATGGGCGGCATTCCCCCGTTGGGCTATGACGTCGAGAACCGGCGCCTGGTGCCCAACAAGGCAGAAGCCAAGGTGGTCCAGCACATTTTCCGGCGATTTGTGGAATTGGGATCGAGCACCCTCCTGGTCAAGGAGCTGCGGCTGGACGGGGTGACCTCGAAATCATGGACCACGCAGGACGGTCGGGTGCGCGAGGGAAAGCTGATCGACAAGACACTCGTGTACGCGCTGCTCCACAACCGGACCTACCTCGGCGAGCTACGCCACAAGGACCAGTGGTACCCGGCGGAGCACCTTCCGATTGTGGAGCAGGCGTGGTGGGACAAAGCGCATGCAATCCTGTCGACCAACAGCCGCGTGCGTGGCAACAACACTCGCTCGAAGGTGCCGTTCCTGCTCAAGGGCATGGTCTTCGGCAACGATGGGCGGGCCTTGTCACCGTGGCACACGGTCAAGAAAAGCAACGGCCGGCGGTATCGTTACTACATTCCCCAACGCGATGCCAAGGAGCATGCCGGTGCCTCGGGGTTGCCACGCCTGCCAGCTGCCGAGCTGGAAGCCGCTGTATTTGATCAGGTGCGATCGATCTTGCGATCGCCGGACTTGCTGGCCGACATCCTACCGCGCGCAGCGAAGCTGGACCCGTCACTGGACGAGGCCAAGGTGACGGTCGCCATGACGCGCATCGATGCGATCTGGGATCAACTGTTCCCCGCTGAGCAAACCCGGATCTTCAAATTGCTGATCGAGAAGGTGATCGTCTCGCCCACCGATCTCGAGGTCCGGCTGCGACCGAACGGCATCGAGCGGCTGGTGCTCGAGTTGCGGCCCGAGCCGGCCAAGGAAGCAGCGGAGGTGACAGCATGAAGGAGGTGCGCATCGAAAAGACTGGCCAGCAGGATGTGGTCAGCACCAGCGATGGTCGGCTGACCCTGTCCGTGCCGATCCAGATCAAGCGGCGTGGCGGTCGCAAGGTGGTGAGACTTCCCGACGGCAATACCTTGAAGCCCAGGCCCATCAACGACAAACCGACGCCCATTCAAATGGCGCTGGCGCGTGGCCACCGCTGGTTGGCGATGCTGGAGTCCGGGGAAGCAGAAAACCTGACGGAGGTTGCCGAGCGCGAGGGTATGGATCGGGCGTACGTGAGCCGGATGGTCAACCTCACGACGCTGGCACCGGACATAGTGGCCGCCATTCTCGATGAAACGCTGCCGTCAGAAGTGACGCTGTTTGACCTCGCGTCGGGCACGCCGCTCCTGTGGGATGAGCAGCGGGCGCAGATTTGGTCAGTGCAGGAAGATCCTGCCCGTACGCTCTGAAACGCATCTGTGGCGCTGGATCAGAGCGCCACGTTACCCTCAATATCTGCAAGAAGGTCCACAGACTCCATCGATTTGTCTAGCATGGCTTGTGCGAGGCTGTCGGACAGGCTCGACAGGTGCCGTCCTGTCTGAATATCAGTCTCCAACAAGGCAAGAAAACCTTGAATGGCAGGGTCGTCGACCTGCAAACCGCCGACATCGACACCGGTGGGATTGATCAAATCAGCGCTCATTAATGGCTGCTTCCAAGGCGCGAAGGCGATCGACGATGGCGTCAAAAGTTGGCGGCTCACCGATGAACATGCCGGCGCCAATCATGCGCTGAAAGTCATCACGCAGGGCGGCAAGCACAGCATCTTCCGGGATAAGCCTGAGCTGACCGGTCAAGCAGGCATCGTAGTTGGCGTAGCTCGCGTTGTAGAAGACCTTCTTGTGTTTCACCACGTCTGCCAGCAGGGCGCGATCCTCTATGGCGACCTGGCCATGATCATGTTCGGCCAACATGGCCAAGTCATACCAGTGGCGTGACAGGCGCTCGGCACTGGCGCGGAACTCGTTGCGCTGACATTCGACGTGCATCAACGTCGCTTTTTCCCAGAATGTGCGGGCCGGGGACAAGACGCTCACTGTTGAGCGCGGAAATGCCAGGCTGGTTACGTGCGGCGTGATATCCGGCTCGACGATGTGTTCGGCATTCGGCTCGGTGATGTTGCGGCCACCAAACTCGATCAAGACGCTGTTGCCCACATAGTCCCCCGGCGTTTCCAGCACACTGGGGTAATGCAGGCGCATCTGCTCGCCGTTCTCGCTGAGTTCGAGCCGGAACGCAGCGGCGTTGCTATCAAACTCAGCTGAAAGAATCTTCTGGATGTGCGGCGCCACAACATCGAAGGCATGGTCGCGCACGAAAGACTTGAGGTCGTCGCTGAATTTCTTCAGCCTCGTCTTGGACACACCCTCGGCAAATGGGTCGAAAGAGCCGTCAAGACCCCGGTAGTCGAGCGTGATATCAACATCCTCGGAAAAACGGGCAATGGCGCCGAATACCTTGGACAGGGAAGTGCCGCCTTTGAAGGCCATGGGCAGCCGACCGGGCATGGTGAACAGGGCCTGCAGCACCCAGCAGACCCACACATCCTTTTCCAGTACCACTGGCGAGCGCGCCATTTGCGGTGCCAGCGCCCGATAGATCTGGGACTGCTCTTGAGCGTTGAGGTGCAGGAAGGCTTCAGGCATGAGCTGCCGTCCGTTCGTTTTGGAAAATGGCATCGCTCATCCACGCCGGCATTGAGGAAGTCGCCGACTTCAGAACCTCGAATTCGCTCGTGCCCAGCTTGCGCCGAATCTTTTCGACAAGGGCAGGTGTCACTTCCGTTTTGCCGAGGTACCACATAGCTGAAAGAGCAAGGCCTGCCGGGCGGCCAGCCAGGGCAAGCTTGCGTTGGCAGACGTGCTGCAGACGAATCTCCATATTACCCACGCGGATTCGCTTTGACGGACCAGAGGTCACGAAGACTGACTGCGTTGGAACCTGTGTGGTCAGTTCAAGCCGACGGGCGGCTTCAGCGCCGTGAACCTGAATGACCGCGCCAGTTGTTTTAGCAACGGTCTCGGCCACCTTCAGTGGCTCGGGCATCACCTTGCCGACAAAACGACTGACCTCGGGGCGCACGAAGACACCGCGCGTCACACGTTCGATCGTCCCCGCCTTGACCAGGCGCGACAGATTCTGATCAACGGATGCACGGGTACCGCACTCCAGAAGCACCGTCGGGGTAAAAGGCTCCCCGACCGGCATCTCCTCAATGCGCTGACGAATCAGCTCGGCAGTATTGCGGGTCGTTTTCATGTACGAAAATATAGTCGAGTTTCTGACAAACTGCAAGCACTGCTACCCGCCAAGGACGATTCATATCGCCTTCGCTTACCGATGCCAAAAAACAACCGCTTGATCAATCAACGCGCAAGCCATTGATTTACATAGGCCGCAGGTGTGACGCCTGCGGACTTCGGGCGGTTTTGAGGCGGACAGAAAAGAGAGAGGAATGGCCCGGAGAGAGCGCCAGGTGGCCAGAGGTGGGCAGCAGGCCTGACTGTCGAAGTCCGCAAACCTACTCAGCGTTCCGCGCATGTTCGCGGGGTCTGGCGGGAGCACATAAGAAAAAACCCCAACCGATAGTGGTTGGGGTTTGAATATTGGTGGAGCTGGCGGGAGTTGAACCCGCGTCCGAAATTCCTACATCCTCGGCACTACATGCTTAGTCAGTCTTTACATTCGCCTGGCACCTGCGGACAGACACGCCACTACCAGACTAGCCTGATTAGTTTTAACGCTTCAACCCCAGGCAGGGCCTCCACGCGATCTCTTTTGGGTTTGACCTCTCTTTGATCCCCGTCTTAAGAGCGGAAGCTAGGGAGAGAGGGCTCAGAGCAGGTTATTAAGCTGCTAAAGCGTAGTTTTCGTCGTTTGCGACTATTTTTTGCGGCTTTTTACGAGGCCAACCGCCCCTCGGCATGCACCTTGGGTTTCGCAAATCCCGTCGAATCCAGAATCAGCCCCAATGTGTACAGCAAGTATAACAGAGTCAGGCGTGCCGTTGCCAGTGAAAAACGTGGCGTAACAGGCCGTTGAGCGTACATTTATCGTTCACGTAGCGCCTCCTTTGCTCGGTTGAACGGTTTCATCAGGTATTCAAAGATGGTTTTTTCACCGGTTTTGATATCGACGCTGGCGACCATTCCTGGGGTAATGGAGAAATGGCGTCCGGCTTTGTTGGTCAGGTAATCCTGATGAGTGCGGATAAACACGCGGTAATAGGTGATTTCAGGCTTAATTTTGTCCTGAATGGTGTCCGGCGAGATAGTCTCAACTTCTCCGTCTAGCCCGCCGTAGATGGCGTAATCGTAGGCGGTAAGCTTAACCAGCGCCCGCTGTCCGGGGTGGATAAAGGCAATATCGCGCGGCGACAGGCGGGCTTCAATCAGCAGCCGATCGTCAATAGGGACTATTTCCATCAGGTCACCGTTCGGTGGGATGACGCCGCCGAGCGTGGTTACCTGCACGTTTTTCACAATCCCGCGCACCGGGGAGCGCACCGTCAGACGGGTGACCGAATCTTCACGACCGCGAATGATCGCCTGCAGCATGTCGACTTCAGCGTTGGCCTTGGAAAGTGCCTCGCGCGCCTGTACGTAGTACTGCGATCGCAGGTCGGTAAGCCTTAGCCCGAGATCGCTTTTCTGGCGCTGGAGGCGCAGCACTTCCACGTGGCTGGCGGCACCGCTCTTCTCAAGGCGTTGGGTGATGGCCAGCTCTTTATCCACCGACACCATCGCATCCTTCAGCTCAGCCTCAGAATCTGACAGCTGCGCGCGGCGGGTACGATAGAGGCGCGTTTCGCTGGCGATAAGGTCCGGCCAGGCTTTCAGTTCTTTTGGGAAGATCGGCGGACTGTCGTTTACTTCCGCATACAGGCGGGCGCTGGAGGCCAGCGACGCGCGGTAGCGCGCGGTGCTTTCGCCCATGTTGGATTCCGAACGTGTAGGGTCGAGACGGGCGACAATCTGCCCGGCGTGCACCTTATCGCCCTCGCGGACGTTCAGTTCTGCCAGAATGCCGCCGTCCAGTGATTGCAGCACCTGCTCGTGTGAGCTGGGAATCACCTTGCCGGTGCCGGTGGCCACTTCGTCGAGCGTACCGAACCACGACCAGACGCCGAGCGCAATAAACATCAGCGTGCTCAGCAGGACAATGCGGCTGGCGCCGGAAAAGGCCACGTCGCGGCCGATGTCCAGGTCCTCCATCGCGCTATCATGTTGGCTGGTTTTCATGTTTCCACTCCTTCCCGCTTACAGCCTGCGCGCTGGCGCGACCCTGGTTTAACACCTGTGATTTTGGCGCATCCATGGCGATATATCCGTCATTAAGCACCACGACCCGATCGACCAGATCCAGCACCGGCACGCGGTGGGTGGCGACGATCAGCGTACGATTGCCCAGCCATTGATTCAGCCGCTGGATAAATTCGCGCTCGGTATGATCGTCAAGCGAGGCGGTTGGTTCGTCGAGCAGCACGATATTCGGGGATCGCAGCAGCATGCGCGCCAGCAGAATTGACTGGCGCTGGCCGCCGGAAAGACCGTTGCCGCCCTCCATAATCAGGTGATCCAGACCCTTAGGCAGCCGTTGGACGAACTGGCTGGTACCGGCGATGTCCAGCGCATCAAAAATGTCCTGGTCGCTGGCGTGCGGCGCACCCATCGTCAGGTTTTCGCGCAGGGTGCCGTAGAACAGCCGCGCATTCTGGCTCAGGAGGCCAATGTTGCGTCGTAGGTCGGCGACGTCGATCTGCGCGAGGCTGAGATCGTCGAGCCGCGCCTCGCCGCTGACTAAATCAATACCGCCCGCCAGCGCGTGCAGCAGGGTCGATTTTCCCGCGCCGTTGCGGCCAAGCAGCGCCACTCGCTCGCCCTGACGGATTTCCAGACGCGCAATTTTCAGCGGGATGCGCTGATCTTCACTGTGGTAGCGGAACTGGGCCTCTTCCAGCAGATAATGACCGTGGAAAATCTCCCGGTGCACGACGCTGCCGCTGCGCTGGGTCTCCGTCGGTAGCTGCATAATGCTGTCCAGCCCCGCTTTGGCGATTTTTACCTGCTGCCAGCGGGTCAGCACGCTGCACAGGTTGGCCATTGGCGCAATCATTCTTGACGCCAGCATTGAGGCGGCGACCACCGAGCCGGTCGTCAGCTCGCCTTCAATCACCATCGGCGCGCCGAACAGAATGACGGCGCTATAGACCAGACTTTGTACGGTGATGCCCCAGCTAATCAGTCCCTGGCTCAGCTCGCGGGTACGCAGCGCCGATTCCGAGGTAATGCGAATGTAGCTGTTCCACTGCTGTAAAAAGCGGTTTTCCGCCTGCATCAGCTTGATGTCTTCAAGTCCCTGCACGCTCTCAACCAGCACCGCGTTGCGCAGGGTTGATTCATGGGCGCTCTGGTTGGCCAGCTTCGCCAGCCGTTTTTGCATCAGGATACCGGGCAGCACCATGACGATGGCGGCGACCGGGGCAATCCACGCCAGCGGCGGCGAGATAATGCCGAGGACCACCACGAAGAGGAAGAAGAAGGGCAGATCGACGATCGTCGACAGCGTCGATGAAGTGATGGTTTCACGGATCTGCTCAAGCTCGCGCAGCTGAGAGATAAAGCTGCCGGTAGAACGCGGGATAGCGCTGTTACGCAGGCGTAATGCGTGGCTGAAGATGCGGTCGGAAATGCGTAGGTCCGCCCGCTTGCCGAGCACATCCATGATGTGGCTACGGGCGACGCGCAGGATAAAGCCGAAGATCACCGACAGCAGCACCCCAAAAGCCAGCACGTAGAGCGTCGGGTAGGACTGCGCGGGGATCACCCGGTCATACACCTGCATTGAAAAGATGATCCCGCCG
Organism: Kluyvera genomosp. 2; assembly: GCF_036759865.1. NCBI lineage: Bacteria > Pseudomonadati > Pseudomonadota > Gammaproteobacteria > Enterobacterales > Enterobacteriaceae > Kluyvera > Kluyvera genomosp. 2. The sequence continues at coordinate 37,831 of NZ_JAPKIA010000005.1, read as the reverse complement.
AGCGACAGCACATTGACGAGAAAGGCGGCCAGCATGACCGGGCCGTAGGGGCGCAGATCCTTCAGGACCAGTACCTTAAGCCAGTCGGGGCTGAAGCGGGATACGTAGTTGTCCACCCGGCTGTCGCGCAGGGCGGAAAGCGGGCGCAGCGCCACAACATATTCAATACGCGGCATCAGGTCGGCGAGAGGCAGCCGGTTACGCTGGTGCTCATCATCAATAAAACAGACGTCAACGGTGCTTTCGCCGTCAAAGCGCTCGACGATGGCCAACTGCCCATCGTCGAGCGTCGCCACAACCGGCAGGCGCCAGCTGCCGAGGGTGGTGGAATTGGCCTCCAGCAGCTGTACCGAAAGCCCGGCCTGGCGGGCGAGCTGGGTGAGGGCGGGCAGCAGGCTTTTGTCCTTAAACCACGGGGCGTTGGCCTGAAGCATGCCCGGCGAGCAGGCGATGCGATAGTGCGCGGCGACATAGCTCATCGCCCGCGCCCAGTGGCTTAACGTTTTCTCGTTAAGATAGCTTTCGCTGATGTCGGCGCGATTCATGGCTGGATCTCCACGGACTGGATGCTGTGATGTTCTAACCCGAACGCCTGGCGAAACCGTCCCGTGTTATACAGGCAGTTAAGCTGCAGCTGGTGCAGCTGGTTTTCGGTTTGCAGTTCGGCAAAGCGCGACTGAAACACCTCCTGCTCGGCGTTAAGTACGTCGAGCAGCGGGCGGGAGCCGAGGTCAAGATACTGCTGCTGGTAAAGCTCGCGGGTGCGGGTGCTCAGGGCCTGCTGGCGGTACTGCACCTGCAGCGAACTCATCAGGCTCATCGACTGGCTGCGCGATTCGAGCAGCTTTTGCCGGACCTCCAGCCGAACGCGCTGGACGGTCGCCTGCGCCGACTGTAGCGCATAGTTGGCGGCGTCGCGCCGCGCCGTCAGCCCGCCGCCCTGATAGATAGGCATTTCGACTTTCACCCAGGTGGAGTACTGCGTGCGGTCAAGCACCTCGTGGCTGGGGTATTTGTCGTTCAGGTAGTGCTGCACCTGCGGTTCAAGCGAGATCGTGGGCGTCATCTGCGCGTTAGCGTAGTCGACGTTAGCCTGTGCAGCGGTGGCCTGTGCCCAGGCCGCCAGCACCGCGGGCACCAGCCGGTCATCCGTCCGGGCCACTTCACAGCTGTTGCCCAGTTTGGCGGGGAAGTCATTGCTGATCCCATTCAGGTTCTGCCATCCCAGCCAGCTCATCAGCGTGGCCTGCGCGCTGTCGAGCGTCGCCTGGTATTGTAAGAGCTGGGCGCGCGCGGCTTCGATGCGTGCGTTGGTTTGTACGACGTCGGACTGCGATGTCGCGCCTTCGTCGCTGCGCTGTTGGGTGAGTTTTCCTATCGCCACGAGCGCGTCGAGCTGCTCTTTGGCGACGTCGACCATCTGTTGCCAGGTTTGCACCTGCACCATTGCGCTGGCGGTGCTGTGCCCGGCGGTATCAATCGCCAGCAGGACGTTAGCCTGCTGCTGCGCGACGCCTGCGCTTTCGGCGCGGACCTGGCTTGCCACCTTGCCGAAGTCGTAGAGCATCTGGGAAAGCGACAGCACCAGCGAAGGGCTGAAGCCGTGATCAAGATAGGTGTTGGTGTAGCCGTTGTTCATCCCCGCGCTGACCTGCGGATAGTATTTCGATTTGGCGACATCGACCTGCGCGTTCTGGCTGGCTAGCTTACCGATGGCTTCGCTGATGGAAGGGTGCCAACTGACGGCTCGGCTTACCGCGTCGTTCAGCGTGAGGACGCCGGGAATGGCATCGTTTAGCGGCAGCGCGCGTGCGCCGTCGAGCGCGGGGAGTTCTTGCTGGTCTTGCAGTCCTTGCGGGGAAATCGGCAATGCGGCGTTTTGCGCCAAAAGCGGAGCGGAATATAAGGCACAGAGTAGACCCCAACTGACGGGTATTTTAATGCTCATTATGGATCCTTATAAAAACGGCACAGTTCCCTATTGTTTAACGCCGGGCGTGGCCGCGCCCGGCGTTTGCCGATGACTTATCCGACAACAATATGGTTCTGTTCGACGAGATCGCTAAGCTTGATATTGTGTACATCGTCAAGAACCAGCAAATCTGTAGAAGAATATTTCGTTCCGCTGGCGCCATCTCTGTCAATTGAGATCACCGTCCCTTTTCCTGTGTCGGTTACCGTCAGGAAATTGCCTAATGATGACGACTGGCCGTCCCAGCCAACCAGCAGGCTGTGAATGTCAATTTTGTCCCCCTGAGCGAGCGAGAAGTTGCTCCAGTGATCCACGCCGTTACCACCGGTAGCATCGGTGCTGTTCAGCAGGTTATAAATCAGCGTATCGCCGTAAGCAGAGCCGATAATCACGTCCGACTGGTTAGTGCTGGTGAACAGCGGATTCATGTTAATGGTTAAGGTGGCGGTATCGGTGTGGCCGTTTTGATCGTTCAGCGTATAGGTGAACACCTCTTTATTGACGATGTCGGACGGGTGCACGTTACTGTTCAGGGTATAGGAGTACGACCCGTCAATATTGACGGTCAGCGTACCGTAATGCCCGGTAATGGTCGCGCTGGTCAGGCTGCTGAGCGGGTTAGTGGTGGTGGCGTTGAGCAGCGGCGTCAGGGTGGCGACGCTACCGTTGAAGCCGCTAATGGTTAATGTGGTGTGCGAGCCGGAGAGCTGGTCCATCGCCCCAGCGGCGTCGCTGCCGTCGTAAATATTCCCCGTCACGTTGTGGCTGCCGGTGATCAGGAAGTTGTCCAGATCGTACGAGGTGCCGACGAACGACGGCGTGATGGTAATGGCGCCCAGTTGTGGAATGCCCATATCGGCAATCAGGTGTAGGGTATAGGTATGGCCAGCGCTCAGTTCCAACCCGCTTAGGCTCAGCGTATTCACATTATTGAACAGCGTTAACGCCCCTTTCGCGACGCTGTTAGTGGCGACCTGGACGCCATCTTCATACAGCACCCATTTCAGCGCCAGGCTGCTGATAGCGACGCTTGAGGCAACGCTGAAGCTGATGGACACCGCCTTCAGCGCCGTTCCGGCGGCCACCGTAAAGGTGGTATCGGTTTCCAGGTGCGACGTCGATTTTGCCAGCGTGGTGGCCGCGCCGATGAGGCTGGCCCCGGCGGTCGTGACCTGCGTGGTGCTGAGCGACATGGCGCTGCTGACGTCATCTACCGCATCAAGCGCGTGTGCGCTAGGTTGAATATTCAGCGTCGCGGAGGCCTGTGTCCCGTTTTGCGCGGTGATGGTGTAGATAAAGCTGTCCGGCGAGGTAATGCTGCCTGCGCTGACCCCGCTTTTCAGCGTGTAGGTATAGTTACCGTTGGCATCAATCACCAGCGTACCGAATTTTCCGACGATCGATGTCGTCCCGCTGCCGGCAACGGTGACGCCGTTGACCTGGGTGACGTGGGCGCCGGTGGCGGCGATGCCGGCATCGTTGCTCAGAACGTTGCCGCTGGCGGCCGCGCTAAGGCTATCGACGCGATAGGTGTAGTCCGCCAGATAAGTGATGGTGTAGCCGCCCAGCAGGTTCAGCCCCTGCGCGGAGTTCATCACAATCAGGTACTCGCCTCCCGGCAGCGTCAGGGTGGTGGCGTCCGATTTTCCCCCCAGCAGCGGCACGATGAGCCAGTTGGTTTTTGACTGGAACAGCTCGTACTGCTGCGTGACCACGTTCAGGCGGTAAACATAGAGGTCAAAGGTCGCGCCGATCATCACGCCGCCCGCAGAGCTTTGCAGAGTGATGACGCGGTCGGTACCTTCGGCCACGCTCAGCAGCGTGGGGTTACGCATATCTTTCAGCAGGCCGACGGAGATGACGTCTCCCAGACCCAGGCTGACGATCGTATAGCTCGTCTGGCTGGCAGGCAGCGTAGCCGCCGTTGCCGCGTTGACCTGGGTGTTGTAAATCATGCTGACGCTGTCATCCACCGCGGTGAGCGCGCTGGTACTGCCAGCACCCAGGGTAATCACCAGGTTGGCGGAGCTGCTGACGCCCCCCTGCACGATGGTGTAGGTAAAGCTGTCGGAATGCCCGAGGGCCGTCGCCGTGGTGGTGGGATAAAGGGTATAGGTGTAGTCGCCGCTGGCGTTAATCACCAGCTTACCGTACTTCCCGTTAATGGTCGTTCCGGCCGGGTCGGCGGTGACAGGGGTGGATACGCCGTTGAGGGTAATCGCCGAGACGACGGTACCAATTGGCGCGACGTCGTTGCCTTCGGTAAGCAGATTGCCCTGATGCGGCGTCGTTTCCGTCAGTACTCCCGGGGTGGTTTCGGTCAGCGTGACGTTAATGCCGGTATAGGCGCCAACGGCCAGAATGCTGGTGTTGTAGCTCAGTACCCGGTAGTTACCCGCCGCCAGCCCGTCCATTTGCAGAGATATACCGCTGGCGCCGAGGGTCAGCAGATTGGCGAACTGTGCCTGGGAGGAGTCGACAATGGTTGTCCACGCCTGAAGATTGGTATCAAACACCTGCACCACAATCAGCTGCGAGCTGAGCAGTGAAAGGACGGTGCCGGTCGCAATAGCATTGATGGTGGCGCTGCCGGTGTTATTGGCGTCGACGGTGAATTCTGCCTTCGCCACTTTATCCGCCAGCACGGTAATGGTGTTGCCGAGCGCGTTAATCAGCTGCGCGCCGTAGCCGCTGGCCTGTTTGACGGTGACAACGGCATTGGTGGTAATGTCGGTCAGGTTGATGATGTCATCGTTAGCGGCGATCGGCAGCGTGGGGGCGTGGATCGTGGTATTCGCTGATTTATTCCCCGCCGCGTCGGTGGCGCTGACGATAAGGGTTTCGCCGCTCACCAGCCGTGAAGGCAGCAGGGTGGACCAGTTGCCGCTGGCATCGGCCGTCACCGTCAGTTTGCTCCCGTTAGGCAGCGTGATGGTGATGGTCGCATTGGCTTCCGTATGGGTGCCCGTTGGGTTACTGATGCTATAGCCGTCGGCGCTGACCTGCGCATCCGGTGCTGCGGGGGCGGTGGTATCGACGATGATGGTTATTGCAGCAGATGCCAGACCGGTGCCGGTGCTGTTGGTCGCCGTGGCGGTAAAGATATGGGGGCCTTCTACCAGCGCGGTGGTGGTCTGATACTGCCAGACGCCGTTGTTGTCTGCGGTAACGGTGGCGAGCAGTTTCCCGTTGTCATAGATGTTGACGCTGGCGCGCGCCTGGGCGGTGCCGTTGAGGGTCGGTAGGGTATCGTCGGTTGTTTTACCGTTGCCGATACTGCCCTGAATGCTGCCAAAATCATCGATGATGGCGCTAATCACCGGCGCGCCCGGTAGGGTGCTGAACTGCGCATAGACGTCGGTCGGCAACCCTTGGTTACCCGCCGCATCGGTCGCGTAGGCGCTCAGTTTTTCTCCGTTAGATTGCGTCGGAGAGAGCGTGATGTTGAATTTGCCCGTGGCGTCGGCGGTGCCGGTGCCTAATACGACGCCGGTGGCGCTCACCACGGTGACTTTACTGCCAGCTTCGGCGCTTCCTGAAAGGATGTTGCCTGCCAGGTTGACGCTGAGATCTTTTGGCGCATCCGGCGCGATCAAATCGACGGTTAGCGTACGGCTGGAAGAGCTGCCGCTCACGTTGCCAGCCGCATCGGTGGCTTTCGCCGTTAACACGTGAGTACCGGTGAGCAGCGGCACGAGCGGCGTAAATGTCCAGTTACCGGAGCCGTCGGCGGTGGTTGTGCCAATACTTTTGCCGTTGTCGAAAATCTCAACGAGCGTATTTTTTTCCGCTGTACCGGAGATCACCGGAATGACGTCGTTGGTGGCCCCCTGATCCGCTACGTTACCGACCTGCGGCAGCGTATCGTCCAGAATGGTCGTGATGATCGGCGCGTTGGGGGCCGCGGTATCGACCACGACGGTGAACGAGTTAGAGGCTAATCCCGTGTTGCCTGCGGCATCGGTCGCTTTGGCGGTTAAGGTGTGGGAGCCATCTGCCAGCGCGGTGGTTGGCGTAAAGGACCACACGCCGGTTAAGGCGTCCGCTTTCACCTGACCAATCGATTTATTGCCGTCATAAATGGTGACGGTTGCCCCCGGCTCTGCCGTACCGGTAAGCGTCGGACGATTATCGTCGGTGACCTGATTTTGCGTCAGGTCGTTTTGCAGTGTGCCGACATCATCATGCACGGTGATAATAATCGGAGCCTGCGGTGGCTGGGTATCGACGATCACGGTGAAAGGTGACGAATCAATACTGGTGTTGCCTGCGGCGTCCGTTGCCGTCGCGGTCAGCGTGTGGGTGTTGTCAGACAGCCCCGTCAAGGAGACGCTCCAGCTGTTGTCGGCGTTGACTGTGGTTGTCGCTATGGCGGAGTGGGTCACGCTGTCGTAGATGATAATTTTGGCGCCAGCCTCACCGGTACCGCTGAGCGTCAGATTGGGTTTATTGGTTGGGATGCCGACGATAGGCGTGCTGCCGTCGCTGGCCTGCAGAATAATCGGTGCGGACGGCGCAACGGTATCGATGGTTAGGGTGAATGAGCCGGACGCTACGCTGGTTACCCCGATAGCGTTAGTGACCGTGGCGGTGAAGCTGTGCGGACCATCTTTCAGCGGGGTGGCCGGCTGCCAGGACCAGGTACCGAGTACCGTGGTGGTTACATTCGTGACAAAGACACCGTTGTCGTAAATGGCGATCGTGGCATTGCTTTCGAAGCTTGTGCCGTGCAGCAGAGGGCGACTATCGTCGGTAGCGCTGCCGTTATAGAGCACATTCTGGAGGGTTCCGACGTCGTCATCTGCGGTCAAAATTGTCGGCGCTAGCGGCTGAACCGTGAAGACTGTATAGGCGATCGGCAGCGATGTACTGGTATTGCCTGCGGCATCCGTGGCGGTGACGTACACGCTGTGGAACAACCCGGCGGCGTAGGTGCTATCAGGCGTAAATGACCAGTTTCCGTTGCTGTCGGCGGTAACGCGGCCCAGTTCGAGGAGGTTGTCATAGATGATAACCTGCGCGCCGGCCTCCGTCTTACCGCTGATGGTGGGGTGTGTTTCATCGGTGACGGTACCGTTAAGAATCGGCCCTTTCAGGACACCGGTGTTGTCGGTGATCACTAACGTTGAAACCGCCGGCGGCGTGATATCGATGGTGGTGTGGAAGAGAGGACTTGGGTCGACAAAGTCCGGCTCAGTGACGTAAAAGGTGTGTGCACCTTCGCTCAGCGAGAGCTCGTAGCTCCACTGGCCGTCGAGACCGACTAACACCGAGTCAACTACCTTGCCGTCGACGTAGATGGTGACGTACTGCCCCGCAGTGCCGAGGCCGGTCAGGAGCGGGGTCGTGTCGTTCGTCACCTGATTATCACCCAGGCTGCCGATATTGAGGGGCGTATCGTCGATAATTGCCACGATGACCGGCCCGGTGGCGGTCGGGCTCTGGACATACAGGTTAAACGGCCCGGCGGCGTTGCTGATGTTGCCCGCAGCATCGGTAGCGGTAGCGGTCAGCGTATGGGAACCCGCGCTCAGCGTCGGGCTAAATGACCATATGAGACTGCTATCCACGTTAATCGTGCCAATTTTGTTACCGTTGTCATAGATATCGACCGTCGAACCCGCCTCCGCGATACCGTTGAGCGTCGGGGTCGTATCTTTGGTCACCTGGCCCGTAATCAGCGGCAGGCCAATACCACTTGAATCATCCGTCACCGTGAACAAAGGCGCGGTTGGCGCAATCGTATCGACGTTCAGCGTAAAGTCTGCGGAGGTGGTGCTGACATTACCGGCCGCATCGACGGCGAAGACGCTGAGGGTATGGTCACCGTTAGTGAGCGGTACGTCTAAGGTAAAACTCCAGGTGTGGGTTGTGCTATCAACCGTTGCGCTGCCGAGATAGCGGGAACCCTCATAGATACTGACGCTGACGGCACCTTTTTCGGCGGTGCCGTTCAGCGTGGGTTTGGTATCATCGGTGATGGGCTTCAGCGGATTAATCGTTCCCTGATACAGCCCGACATCGTCGGTGACGCTGGTGATGACCGGCGCTGCTGGCGGCGTGTTATCGAAGGTAAAGGTAAAACTGTTGGAGATACCGCTGGTGTTGCCAGCCGCATCGGTTGCCGTCGCCGTTACAACGTAAGTTTTATCGCTTTGCATGGCGCTGAGGGTATATGACCAGACGCCGTTTTGATCGACCAGTGCGGTACCCACCTCGGTTCCATTCAGCGAGATATGTACGGTGGAGCCGCTTTCGCCGCTGCCGGTGAGCTTCGCGGCCGGATCGTTGGTTGCTCCGTTATTGAGTACGGCGCCAACGGCCGGGGAAACCGCGTCGTTGAGCTGAATGATCGCCGGCGTTGTCGGCGGGATCGTGTCGATAACGACGCTCACCGGGGCCGAAGGTATACTGAGATTGCCCGCGCCATCGACGGCGACGGCGGTGAATACATGGCCGCCATTGGGCAGATTGCCGTTCGCCGTGAAGCTCCAGTGGCCCTGACCATCTGCTTGGGTATAGCCGAGGTAGGTGTTGGTATTATCGTAGATTTTGACCGTCGCATGGGCTTCGGCGGTACCGGTCAGTTTTGGCCTGGCGTCATTGGTTAATTTATCAATCAGCGCCTCGGCATCGTTAACCAGCGCGGTAATGACGGGTTGAGCTGGCGGAGTGATGTCCGGCGCGGCGATCGTTGCCGGCAGGCTCTGGTTGTGCGAGGCGTCGGTGGCGGTGACGCTCAGCAGCTCGCCGTTAATTTGCTGCGGCTGCAGTGCGATGCTGAAATGACCTGATTCATCCGCGTAGCCGCGGCCGATTTCGTAGGTATCTGGCCCGGTGATAATCACCAGGCTACCGGCCTCCGCATGGCCGCTGAGCGTGGCGCCGTTGTCGGCAATCTGGAGTTGGTCCGGTGCGGTCGGCGGGGTTAAGTCGGTGGACAGGATCGTTGACGGCAGGCTGGTATTATTGGCCGCGTCTTTGGCAACAGCGGTCAATAAATCACCAGCGAGCTGTGCCGGATTCAGATCGATCGTAAAGCTGCCGTCGTTAGACGTGACCTTCACAGAACCAATGGGCGTGCCGTGACCGTCGGTGACGGTAACCGTGCTGCCGATTTCGGCCTGGCCATAAAGGTGCGTTCCGTCAACGGAGAGGCTGTACAGAACAGGCGCGTCCGGCGGCGTGGTGTCCGGAGCCACGATAATCCCGGGAAGGCTGGTGTTGCCTGCTTTATCGGTCGCGTAAGCGTCCAGCGTTTCGCCGTTCAGCTGTTTGCTGCTCAGATCGACGGTAAACGCCCCGCCGCTGTCGGTAACGACGACGGTACCGAGCACTTTGCCGGAGTCTGATGTGATGGTAATGGTGCTGCCCACTTCGCCAATGCCGCTGAGATGCAGGCCGTCGGCAGAGATTTGCAGGTTGTGCGGGGCGTCCGGCGCGCTCATATCCAGCACCAGTACAAAGGTGCCGGATTCTTTACTTTCCTGGCCGAGCACCGATGCGGTGGCGGTGATTTGGTATTGCCCGTCTTTAAAGGTTCCGTCTGCCGGACGATAGGACCAGTTACCGTTGGCGTCGGCGGTAGTGCTGCCGATAGCCGTACCGTTGCTGTAAATAATGATTTTGGCATTTGCAACGGAGGTACCGTTAATTTGCAGGTGGCTATCGTTAGTTGCGACACCGCTGGTGACCATCGGCGTCGTTGGCTTGTTGCTCTCGGTTACGCTGACAATAGCCGGAGCCGCTGGCGGGGTGCCGGTGTTATTCAGGCTATTATCATTACCACCACTATTATTACTGGTGCCGCCATTATCGCCAGCGCCATTATTATTGTTACTGGTACCGCCGTTGTTGCCGTTGCTATTGGTCGACGAGCCGGTACTTGCACCGCTTGAGTTACCGCCACCGCCACCGCCACCACCGCCACCGCCACCGGCAGCCAGCCCGATACCGGCTGCCGCACCCAGACCGCCCAGCACCCACGGCCAAACGGCGGCCCCTTCATGTTGAGTTCCTGAAAGGGCTAACAGTGCATCAATGTTATCAAGGTGCTCGAAATGAACGGCTCCATTCGTATCCTGCACCCACCATAGCGCCCCCTGGCCATCTTCAAGCACCAGTTGGTTTGCATCGGCGCCAGTGGTCGCGTAGAAATTTTTAATGGTGATCGTTTCGCCAGAGTGTCGGGTAATCACCAGATCGTGGTTTACCTGCTTCATGGAGGCGATATCGGACCTATCCAGATGTAGCTTCACGATGGAAGGCGAAGTGAGGGTGATAACGTTGCCATCAACGTTGCTGGCGACAGCGGTCAATTTTGAAATGACGGATACGGTGCCCATAGGTTCACTCCATTCAGTGAGGTATCAACTGATAGTGCCTGTCGTTTTTAAAATCACTTTTTGGTTAATGCATAAATGCTTTCTGGCTTTTAGACAAAAATATCCCGCCCCGCTTGCAGAACGGGTTTTTAAGATAATTCTCAAATTGAAATTTGATTTAGGTTGCCGTTGTTTTTATAACGACGATTGCTGTGCGTTCGTCCATGGTTTTTAAATTATCCGTTGATTACGGTATAGCTTAAAAATAACGCATATCACAAATTAAGCATGCCTTAACAGTGATTAACGCCTGGTGAATTGCACTTTTTTTTCAGTGAATACAGCAAGGTTAAACGATGCTTGCGAAAGCGTTGAAGGTAATCAATCTCTTGATTCACGCTGCTTTTATATTAAATCATGCGCTAATGGCATGCGACAGTACTTGCTGAATCATTGTGGATATTGATGTTTTAATTGCTGTCTTAGGAAATGTCTGAATTGCTTTTTAATGAAGAAATGGCCTGGTTGGGTAATGTTTATATAAGCCATTTGAAATATGATATATGCTATATCATGATTATTTAAATATTCAGCAAGCTACGGGTTAAAGATATTATTCATTATTGATGATATGAATAATAAACAGAGGTTATTTTTATTTTTCAAATAAGGGTAAACATCGGTCAGTGAGAAAATAACTGGCGGTTTCCCCCCACGGCAAGAACCGATAACCCGATACTCTCTGTTGCTGCTGGAGAATATCGGGGTTATAGAAATGGCCTATGGCCTAGCGCCCGGCATGTTTCATAATGCGAGCTTTATCCAGCTGCCATTCACGATCCTTCAGATCGGAACGCTTGTCGTGCTGTTTCTTCCCTTTCGCCACGCCGATTTTGACTTTACACCAGGCGTTCTTCCAGTACAGGGAGAGGGCGACGACGGTATAGCCTTCACGGTTGATGCGGCCGTACAGGTTATCCAGCTCACGTTGGTTAAGCAGCAGTTTACGGGTACGCGTGGGATCGCAGACGTAGTGGGTGGAGGCCACGGCCATCGGCGTGAAGTTGGCACCGAACAGGAAAGCTTCGCCATCTTTCAGAATGACGTAGCTGTCGCCGATGTTGGCTTTACCTGCGCGCAGAGATTTAACTTCCCAACCCTGGAGGGCGAGACCCGCCTCAATTTCTTCTTCGATAAAGTATTCGTGGCGGGCGCGTTTATTCAGCGCAATGGTGGCCGATCCAGGTTTGTGTGCTTTTTTCTTTGTCATAATATCCTGAAGTTATCGCTAATCTGATAAACATAGCCTCAAGCTCCCGCGAGGCGCAATACGCTATCTTAGCACGATATAGCCCGCGTCCGTTTTTTTTAACCGGAGATAAATGATACTATTTACGCCGTGTTTGATCATGGAAATTGCTATGCCTCAGATTAGCCGTACTGCGCTGGTGCCCTACAGCGCAGAGCAAATGTATCAACTGGTGAATGATGTGAATGCCTACCCGGATTTCCTGCCTGGTTGTACCGGCAGCCGCGTTCTGGAGTCTGGTCCTACGCAGATGACGGCGGCGGTCGATGTCTCAAAGGCTGGCATCAGTAAGACCTTTACCACGCGCAATACGTTAACCGATAACCAAAGCATCCTGATGCATCTGGTCGATGGGCCGTTTAAGACGTTGATCGGCGGCTGGAAGTTTACGCCGTTAAGTGCTGACGCCTGCAAGATTGAGTTTCAGCTCGATTTTGAGTTCACCAACAAACTGATTGAGCTGGCGTTTGGTCGCATCTTTAAAGAGCTGGCGCTGAACATGGTGCAAGCGTTTACGATGCGCGCGAGAGAGGTTTACCGTGTCGGGTAAAATAGCCGTTGAAGTGGCCTATGCGCTACCGCAAAAGCAGTATCTGCAGCGCGTGACGCTCGATGAAGGGGCGACGGTAGAACACGCTATTCAAGCCAGCGGGCTGCTGGCGCTGCGTGATGATATCGACCTGAGCAAAAATAAGGTGGGTATTTATAGTCGCCCGGTGAAGCTGCAGGACGAAGTTCATGACGGCGACCGGGTTGAGATTTATCGCCCGCTGATTGCCGACCCGAAAGAGCTGCGTCGCCAGCGTGCCGAGAAATCAGCACAGAAAAAGGGATAGCCGCCGCTAACGAATGGACAATAAAAAAGCGCTCAGTGAGCGCTTTTTTGTCATTACAGGCTAGCTTATTTGGTCAGCGCTGGCTTGTTGTCGATATTGGTCAACACGCCGCTGCTGTTGAAGGTCAGCGTCAGCGTTTGCTGGGTCGCGGCTTCATGGCCTGGCTGCTGGCGGAACACGTAGAACCAAGTGTTGGTGCCGAACGGGTCGGTCATCATCGGGGTACCTAAGGTGTAGGCTACCTGTTGCTGGGTCATACCCGTATGGATTTTGGCTACATCGTTAGGTGCCAGGTAGTTCCCCTGACTAATATCAGGACGGTAAACCACTCGCTCCAGAGTGGAACAGCCTGCAGTCATCATCAGAAGAACCGCTGCGGCAGCAGTCAGCGTTTTACAGCGCATAGTGATTTGATTCCTTTTCGGGCCCGAGCAGTACGCGGCTCATATGTCATGTGCCGATGATAATAGACCTGAGGTAAGTTGGAAACCTTTGATATCAGGTCTGACGGCGTTTTTATTGTGAACTCAGACTGTAAGAAATCCAAAAAGTTTATGCGGCCAGCAACTCTTTCGCATTCGCCAGCGTATTCCGCGTGACTTCACTGCCGCCTAACAGGCGTGCCAGCTCTTGCAGGCGCGCGCGTTTGTCCAGCGGCTGCATGTGCGTTTCAGTCATGGCGCCGTCGGTTTCTTTGCTGACGTAGAAGTGGTGATGACCGCAGCCAGCCACCTGCGGCAGGTGGGTAACGCACATCACCTGCGTTGATTCACCCAACTGGCGCAGCAGTTTGCCCACAACCGCCGCCGTCGGGCCGCTGATGCCGACGTCCACTTCATCAAAAATCAGCGCCGGGGTTTCCATTTTACGCGCCGTGATGACCTGAATGGCTAGCGCAATGCGTGACAGTTCACCGCCGGACGCCACTTTCGCAATGGCCTGCAGCGGCTGGCCCGGGTTGGTCGTGACGCGAAACTCAATACGGTCAGCGCCTTCAGCCGTCAGGTGCTGTTCTTCAAAGCTAACGTCGATATCAAAGACGCCGTGCGGCATGGAGAGCATGTGCATGCTGTCGGTAATCAGCTGTGCCAGCTCCTGAGCGCTTGCCTGTCGCTGATCGTGCAGCTGACGTGCGGTTTCCAGCGCCAGATCGTGATAGCGCGAGACCGCGAGTTTCAGCGTCTCCAGCGAGTCGCTTTGATCGTCCAGCTGTTGCTGCTCATCAAGTAATGACTGGTAGTATTCCGGCAAGGCTTCCGGCGCGATTTGATGTTTCCGCGCAAGCGAAATCTGCTTAGACAGCCGCTGCTCAAGCTCAAACAGGCGATTAGGGTCGAGATCCAGACGGTCGCAGTAATGACGCAGTTCATCGCTGGCCTCGCTCAGCTGAATTGCGGCTTCTTCCAGCATGGACAGCACGCCAGACAGTTTACCGTCCATGCTGGCGAGCTCTCCGGCTAACTGACGCGCGGTATAAAGCTGGCTTTGCAGATTGACCTCTTCGCCGTCGGCCAGAATAGCCAGCGCGTGCTGGCTGGTTGCGATAAGTTGCCCGCTGTTGGCAAGGCGTTTGTATTCTTCATCGATCTGTTCGTATTCACCCGGCTGCGGATTGAACTCGATAAGCTCTTTCAACTGGTACTGCAGCAGCTCTGCGCGGGCGGTTCGTTCCTGACTTTGCTGCTGATGGGTGGCAAGGTCACGGCAGCTTTGGTTCCACTGACGGTAGTGCTCCGCCATTTGGCGAGCCAGTTCGGACTCGCCGGCGTAGGCGTCGAGCAGATGCTTTTGATGTTCGGGTTTGACCAACTGCTGGTGCGCATGCTGACCGTGGATTTGAATCAACAGCTGGCCCAGCTCCCGTAGCTGCGAGAGCGGCACCGCGGTACCGTTAATAAAGCCGCGCGAGCGACCGTCGCTGCTGATGACGCGGCGGAGCAGGCACTCGCGGCCGTCTTCCAGCTGGTTTTCTTCTAACCAGCGCAGGGCGGCAGGCGTATCTTTTAGGGCGAAGCGTGCGCATAGGTCGGCACGGCTGGCACCGGCGCGTACCATATCGGCCTCTGCGCGGCCGCCCAGGCACAGGCCGAGGGCATCAATTGCAATAGATTTACCGGCACCGGTTTCCCCGGTGATGGCCGTCATGCCGCTGTTGAAGTCGATTTCAAGTTCACGAACGATTGCAAAATTGCTGATGGTCAGTTGTGCCAACATAGCCGCTTTCCTGTATGAAAACCCATAACTGTGTTTTCATACAGTATAGACTGGTTTTTTATCCAGTAAAGAGGTGGCGGTAAAATTAGAACAATTTTTTTGACCAGCCGAGCTTGGTGCTTAATGTGTTGAAATAGCTATAGTCTTTGGGGTGAATCAGATTCAAGTGATAATCGCAGCGGCGAATCAGCACATCTTCACCTTCCTGGATAGGCAGGGCTATCTGGCTGTCACAGCTGATCTCCAGATCGCTACGGCGGTGCGAGAAGCGCAGGCGAATGGTACTGTCGCCGTTGATCACCAGCGGGCGTGCCGAGAGCGTGTGTGGGAACATGGGGACCAGCGTGATGGCGTCCAGCGACGGCGTGAGAATCGGGCCTCCGGCGGAGAGCGAATAAGCGGTAGAACCGGTCGGCGTGGAGATTATCAGGCCATCGGAGCGCTGTGAGAAAGCGAAAGTCTCATCAATGTAGACTTCAAATTCAATCATGTGCGCCACTTTGCCCGGGTGCAGCACCACTTCATTAATGGCGGTACTGATGCGTTTCTGGCAATTTTGCTGGCAGACCTGCGCCTCCAGCAGAAAGCGTTTTTCGGCGATGTAGTTGCCGTCCAGCACGTCGGCAAGCTGCTGATGGGCATTGTCCGGATCGAGGTCGGTAAGAAAACCGAGGTTGCCACGGTTAATGCCGATAACGCTGATGTCGTAGCGGGCCAGCGTACGCGCTGCGCCGAGCATGTTGCCGTCGCCGCCCACCACCACCGCCAGGTCCGCTTTCTGACCAATTTCCGCCAGCGTGCCGGTTTTCACATTGTCCAGCTTGAGCTCCTGGGCAATCTGGCGTTCGACAATCACATCGAGGCCTTTGGTACTCAGCCAGCGATAGAGCATTTCATGTGTCGTCAGGGCCGTCGGGTGACGGGGGTGTCCTACAATACCGATACACTTGAAATGATTGTTCATTTTCTGAATGTCCTTGTGCCGAAGATTGGTGACAATGTGAGAGCTTCCCTTGAAACCCGGAATCAGATCCCCATAATAATCCAGGTTAGCGAGATGATTGCGAAAAAACGCGGAGAAATTCATGAGTAGTAAAGAACAGAAAACGCCTGAGGGGCAATCCCCGGAAGAAATTATCATGGAACAGCACGAAGAAGTTGAGGCGGTTGAACCAAACGCTTCTGCTGAACAGGTGGATCCGCGCGATGAAAAAATTGCGAACCTTGAATCGCAGTTAGCGGAAGCTGAAACCCGCGAGCGTGAAAGCGTGCTGCGCGTGAAGGCTGAGATGGAAAACCTGCGTCGTCGTACTGAGATTGACGTTGAGAAGGCGCATAAGTTTGCGCTGGAAAAATTCGTCAACGAACTGTTGCCGGTGCTGGATAGCCTGGACCGCGCGCTGGAAGTGGCGAACAAAGACAACGAAACCATGGCGGCAATGGTCGAAGGGATCGAACTGACCCGTAAGTCGATGCTGGATGTGGTGGCGAAGTTTGGCGTGCAGGTGGTTGCGGATATCGATGTGCCGATGGACCCGAACGTACACCAGGCCATTGCGATGGTTGAGTCCGATGACGTTGCCGCTGGCAACGTGCTGATGGTGATGCAGAAGGGGTATACCCTGAACGGCCGAACCATTCGTGCGGCGATGGTGTCCGTCGCGAAGGCGAAGGCCTGACGTTGTTTTAACCCTCTCCCCGCCAGGGGAGAGGGTGCGTCTTACTCCGCGACGCTGTCGCGCAGCGGTCTTATCGGGTTCACCTGAACCTGCTTAATCACGTTATCCTGCACGTCGAGAATATCAATATCATAGTGGGCGATACGCACCCGCGTGCCTGCCGCCGGGATCTCTTCCAGCGCTTCGACAATCATTCCGTTCATCGTACGCGCTTCGTCTTCCGGCAGATGCCAGTTGAAGGCTTTATTGAGTTCGCGTACGTTGGCGCCGCCATCGATAATCACCGAGCCGTCGTTTTGCGGGTTAACCTCTTCGGCGAGCGAAGGAGACATCGAGGTGGTAAAGTCGCCAACGATCTCCTCCAGAATATCCTCAACCGTCACCAGCCCCTGAATATCGCCATATTCGTCGACCACCAGGCCCACTTTCTTTTTATTACGCTGGAATTTAACCAACTGAGTACTCAGCGGGGTACCCTCCGGGACGAAGTAAATCTCATCGGCGGCGCGCAGCATCACCTCTTTGGTGAACTCTTTTTTCTCGGTCATCAGCCGGTAGGCTTCGCGCACGCGCAGCATGCTGATGGCATCATCCAGCGAGTCGCGATACAACACAATGCGGCCGTGCGGCGAATGCGTCAGCTGGCGCACAATGGATTTCCAGTCGTCGTTGATGTTGATGCCGACGATCTCATTGCGCGGCACCATGATGTCGTCGACGCTGACTTTTTCCAGGTCCAGCACCGACAGCAGCATGTCCTGATTGCGGCGGGAGATCTGCGAGCGCGACTCGTTCACGATGGTGCGCAGCTCGTCTTTGCTGAGCGAACTGCTGATGGTGATATCGGTTTTGATGCCCATCATGCGCATCAGGATGCGGGTGATCAGATTCAGCAGCCAGACCAGCGGCATCATCAGTATCTGAAGCGGTGCCAGCAGGAAGCTGCTGGGGTAGGCGACTTTCTCAGGGTAGAGTGCGGCAATAGTTTTCGGCAGCACTTCGGCAAACACCAGCACCACAAAGGTCAGCACCCCGGTGGCGATAGCGACGCCCAGGTCGCCGTACAGGCGCATCCCGACGATGGTGCCGAGCGCAGAGGCCAGGATATTGACGAGGTTGTTGCCAATCAGCACGAGGCTGATTAAACGATCGGGCTTTTGCAGCAGCTTCTCAACGCGCTTTGCGGGTTTGTTTCCCTGTTTGGCAAGGTGGCGCAGCCGATAGCGGTTTAGCGTCATCATGCCGGTTTCAGAGCCGGAGAAATAGGCGGAGATGACCACCATGATGATCAGCGTCACGATCAGCGTGGTGGTAGAAATATGTTCCAAGAGAATTCCTTAGTACTTAGCTCACGAATTGTTGAATGACGCGGCTACCAAAGTAGGCGAGCGTCAGAATGCCTGCGCCCGCGACGTTAAACCAGACTACCCGGCGGCCTCGCCACCCTTCATGATAGTGGCCCCATAACAACACGATATAGACGAACCAGGCGATGATGGAAAGGACGGCCTTGTCGATATTTTCCATGCTGAACAGGTTATGCATGTAAAACAGACCGGTACAAAGCGTCAGGGTGAGCAGGACGACGCCCACCTGAGTGATGTGAAACATTTTGCGTTCAATGACCATCAACGGCGGCATTTCATGACTGAATGCCAGCTTTTTGTTTTTGAGCTGGTAGTCAATCCACGCCAGCTGTAGCGCGTACAGGGCGGCGATGATCAGCGTGGCATAGGAGAACAGCGAGAGCCCAATATGCACCATCATGCCCGGCGTGGCTTCCAGGTGGGTAATAAACTCGTTGGGCATAAAGGTCGCGAAGGCGAGGTTGATGAGCGCAAACGCGTAGACAATAGGCAACAGCAGCCAGCCGCGGTTACGCGAGGCGACGATCGTCATCACCGTGCAGATCATCAGGCTCACCAACGAGCCGACGTTTAACAGGCTGAGGTTTTGCCCGCTTTCACCGCCCGGCAGAATGCGGGCTTCCAGCGCGAAGGCGTGGCATACCAGCGCGACGGTGGCGGAGAGAATCGCCATACGCCGCCAGCCGCTGTTTTTTTGCAGCAGACCGGGAATAATCAGCGCCAGGCTGACGGAGTAGGCAACAAGCGCGAGCAGGGCAAAAACAGGCATAAAGAGTCGGCAGTCGTCAAAAAGAAGAAAGAGAAGCAGTATATACGCAAAATCCATCGAGTTGTATCAAGGCGCACAGGCTATGTGAAGGCGGCGATGTCACGTTACGCGATATCAGCGCCCACCGTGGCCTCACAACTCGCTCGGTGTCGTGTTATACTCCCGCAAATTTCCGTTTTTTGGTCGCGCAAGCGACTCACCGTTTCCACCCCAGGCGAGAGACAATGTTTGATAATTTAACCGATCGTTTGTCGCGCACGCTGCGCAATATCAGTGGCCGTGGACGCCTTACTGAAGACAACGTAAAAGAGACGCTGCGCGAAGTGCGCATGGCGCTGCTGGAGGCTGACGTTGCGCTGCCGGTAGTGCGTGATTTTATCAATCGCGTAAAAGAGAAAGCGGTTGGTCATGAAGTTAACAAAAGCCTGACCCCGGGTCAGGAGTTCGTCAAAATCGTCCGTAGCGAACTGGTTTCGGCGATGGGCGAAGAGAACCAGACGCTCAACCTGGCCGCGCAGCCGCCGGCCGTGGTGCTGATGGCGGGCCTGCAGGGTGCGGGTAAAACCACCAGCGTCGGTAAGCTGGGTAAATTCCTGCGTGAAAAGCACAAGAAGAAAGTGCTGGTGGTCTCTGCCGACGTCTATCGCCCGGCGGCGATTAAACAGCTGGAAACCCTGGCCGAGCAGGTGGGCGTGGACTTCTTCCCGTCCGACGTTGGCCAGAAGCCTATCGACATCGTTAACGCGGCGCTGAAAGAAGCGAAGCTGAAATTCTACGACGTGCTGCTGGTGGATACCGCCGGTCGTCTGCACGTTGATGAAGCGATGATGGACGAAATCAAACAGGTTCACGCGGCCATTAAGCCAGTAGAAACCCTGTTTGTCGTTGACGCCATGACCGGCCAGGATGCGGCGAATACCGCTAAAGCCTTTAACGAAGCGCTGCCGCTGACCGGCGTGGTGCTGACCAAGGTCGACGGTGATGCACGCGGCGGGGCGGCGTTGTCTATTCGCCACATTACCGGTAAGCCAATCAAGTTCCTCGGCGTAGGTGAAAAAACCGAAGCGCTGGAGCCGTTCCACCCGGATCGTATCGCGTCCCGTATTCTCGGCATGGGCGACGTACTGTCGCTGATTGAAGATATCGAGAGCAAGGTTGACCGCGCGCAGGCTGAGAAGCTGGCGACCAAGCTGAAGAAAGGCGACGGTTTCGACCTGAATGACTTCCTGGAACAGCTCAAGCAGATGAAAAACATGGGCGGCATGGCGAGCCTGATGGGCAAGTTGCCGGGCATGGGTCAGATTCCTGACAACGTCAAATCGCAGATGGATGACAAAGTGCTGGTGCGTATGGAAGCGATCATCAACTCGATGACGCTGAAAGAGCGCGCGAAGCCGGAAATCATCAAGGGTTCCCGCAAGCGTCGTATCGCTCAGGGCTGTGGCCTGCAGGTGCAGGACGTGAACCGTCTATTGAAGCAGTTCGATGACATGCAGCGCATGATGAAGAAGATGAAGTCGAAAGGCGGCATGATGAAAATGATGCGCGGAATGAAGGGTATGATGCCCCCGGGATTCCCTGGCAGATAATACGGATTGCATTTTGCCCAAAAATGAGTAAAATTTTCGGGCTTTTAATATGACACCGGGCCCCTTCCCTCGATGGGGCCCGGTTGTTCTATTCACACAAGAGGATGTTATGGTAACTATTCGTTTAGCTCGTCACGGCGCTAAAAAGCGTCCGTTCTACCAGGTTGTTGTTACTGACAGCCGTAACGCACGTAACGGTCGCTTCATTGAGCGCGTTGGTTTCTTCAACCCGATCGCTTCTGGTTCGGAAGAAGGCACCCGCCTGGATCTGGATCGTATCGCACACTGGGTTGGCCAGGGCGCAACTATCTCTGATCGCGTATCTGCGCTGATCAAAGAAGCTAAAAAAGCAGCTTAATCTGTCACGGTGGTCATGATGAGCAAGCAACACACCGCACAAGCACCTGTTGATCCGATCGTATTGGGGAAAATGGGTTCTTCCTACGGTATCCGTGGTTGGCTCAGAGTGTTTTCCTCCACCGAAGACGCCGAAAGCATTTTTGACTATCAGCCCTGGTTAATCCAGAAGGCGGGTCAGTGGCAGACCGTTGAGCTGGAAAGCTGGCGCTACCACAATCAGGATATCGTCATTAAGCTGAAAGGCGTTGACGATCGCGATGCCGCGAATCTGCTGACGAACTGCGAAATTATCGTGGATTCCTCGCAGCTGCCGGCGCTGGAAGATGGAAGCTATTACTGGAAAGACCTGATGGGCTGCCAGGTAGTGACTACGGAAGGCTACGGTCTCGGTAAAGTCATCGATATGATGGAAACCGGGTCGAATGACGTTCTCGTCATTAAGGCAAACCTGAAAGATGCATTTGGTATCAAGGAGCGGTTGGTTCCGTTCCTCGATGGGCAGGTTATCAAGAAAGTCGATCTCGCTACTCGTACTATCGAAGTAGATTGGGATCCTGGTTTTTAAACCACCGGATAAACGGTAAAAGACGGCGCTATGTGGATTGGCATAATTAGCCTGTTTCCTGAAATGTTCCGCGCAATTACCGATTACGGGGTAACTGGCCGGGCAGTAAAAAATGGCCTGCTGAGCATCCAGAGCTGGAGTCCTCGTGACTTCACGCATGACCGGCACCGTACCGTGGACGATCGTCCTTACGGCGGCGGACCGGGGATGTTAATGATGGTGCAACCTTTACGGGACGCCATTCATGCAGCAAAAGCCGCGGCAGGTGAAGGCGCAAAGGTGATTTATCTGTCACCTCAGGGACGCAAGCTTGATCAAGCGGGCGTCAGTGAACTGGCCACGAATCAAAAGCTGATTCTGGTATGCGGTCGCTACGAAGGTATCGATGAGCGCGTGATTCAGACCGAGATTGACGAAGAATGGTCTATCGGCGATTACGTTCTCAGCGGTGGAGAGTTACCGGCAATGACGCTGATCGACTCCGTTTCCCGGTTTATTCCGGGTGTACTGGGTCATGAAGCTTCAGCATTCGAAGATTCGTTTGCCGATGGGTTGCTGGACTGTCCGCACTACACTCGCCCTGAAGTGTTGGAAGGGATGGAAGTACCGCCGGTTCTGCTGTCGGGAAACCATGCTGAGATACGTCGCTGGCGTTTGAAGCAGTCGCTGGGCCGCTCCTGGCTTAGAAGACCTGAACTTCTGGAAAACCTGGCTCTGACTGAAGAGCAAGCAAGGTTGCTGGCGGAGTTCAAACAGGAACACGCACAACAGCAACATAAACATGATGGGCTGGTCTGAGACCCCCAAATATCAGTTTACCCAGGATAAGAGATTAAATTATGAGCAACATTATTAAGCAACTTGAACAAGAACAGATGAAGCAGGACGTACCTTCCTTCCGTCCGGGTGATACCGTGGAAGTGAAAGTATGGGTTGTTGAAGGTTCCAAAAAACGTCTGCAGGCATTTGAGGGCGTGGTTATCGCTATTCGTAGCCGCGGTCTGCACTCTGCATTCACTGTTCGTAAAATTTCCAACGGCGAAGGCGTTGAGCGTGTCTTCCAGACTCACTCTCCGGTAGTTGACAGCATTGCTGTTAAACGTCGTGGTGCTGTACGTAAAGCTAAACTGTACTACCTGCGTGAGCGCACTGGTAAGTCTGCTCGTATCAAAGAGCGTCTTAACTAATATTCGCGCAAGCGACATCCTGTTAAAAAGGGCTGGCCGAAAGGCTGGCCCTTTTTTTATCTTCATGCGCACCTTGCGTTAACATTTGGTTGCTAAATCATTTACAATACCCTTGTTCTCTGGAGGGTAGCGTGAACGGCAAAATCACCCATATCATCGCATTTAAACGGCGGGCCGCCTGGCTTGCGCTGTTTGCTATGGCGCTGATTGTTTTTGCACCGCTGGTTTCCATATCGCTCCAGCCAACGGCGATGAGCGCGATGCCGGGCATGCACCATGAAATGAGCATGCCTATGCCGGCACACCACTCCGTGCCGCAAAACATGCCCGTTGACCATGGCGAGGCCTGCGGCTACTGCGTTTTGTTGACCCACGTGCCGGGGATGATACTGGCGTTGTGCGTGCTGTTATGCGCGCTACTGCTGCGCGTTAACGTTGTTCCCTTCCTGCCAACGATAAGCCACTGGCATTTCTTCCCCTGGCTCTTTCCCGATACCCGCGCGCCGCCGCGAGGGTCTGCTTTACCTGCTTAATAACGATAAATGACGCTTCAGCGTCACGCTTCATTTCGCATGAACAAAGGAAAAGTATGACAACCTGCACCTCGCGGGCGGCATGGGTGCACCTGCTGCGCCGCCTGCATTTTTTTATCGGCCTGTTTGTCGGGCCCTTTATCTTCGTTGCGGCCCTGACCGGCACGCTGTATGTGGCTACGCCTCAGCTCGAAAACGTGCTGTATCACCAGGCGCTGCACGGCAGCACCGAGGGTGAGCCTCAGCCTATTGCAGCACAAATTGCCGTCGCGGAACGCGCGCTGGATACACCGCTGCGTCTGAGCGCGGTTCGACCGGCTTTGGACGCGGGCACAACGACGCGTGTGATGTTCGCTGACCCTGTGCTACAGCCATCAGAAAACCGTGCGATTTTTATCGACCCGGTCACGCTGGCGGTGAAAGGGGACATGACGGTCTACGGCACCAGCGGCATTCTGCCGCTACGTCAGTGGATAGACTACGCGCATCGTTCGCTGCTGTTGGGCGATGTCGGACGCCTTTATAGCGAACTGGCTGCCTCATGGATGTGGGTCGCGGCACTGGGAGGTGTGGTGCTGTGGGCTTTTACCCGGCCAAAACGGCGAATAAAAAACCGCCTGCAAAATACCCGCCGCGTTCATGTTACCCTTGGCTGGTGCCTGCTGGCGGGAATGCTGCTGTTTTCAGCCACCGGGCTAACCTGGTCACAGTGGGCGGGCGGCAACGTCGATAAGCTGCGGGCGTCGTTAGGTTGGTTAACGCCACAGGTTAATACCCAACTGCACGGCGCCAGCCTGATGCCGATGGATCCACATACGGAGCACCGCGGGCATCATGGCGAGAAGGCTGCTCATGAGTCGACGATCGGTTGGGACAGTATTGATACTGTCCTCAATGTGGCCCAACGAGGCGGCATCAACGCAAGGTCTCTGGAGATCCGTCCGCCGCGCAGTGACGATCGCGCCTGGACGGTCACCGAGATCGATCGGCGCTGGCCAACGCAGGTTGATGCGGTCGCCATCGATCCGCAGTCGCTGGCGATAATCGATAGCACACAGTTTGCTGACTTCCCGCTGATGGCTAAGTTGACGCGTTGGGGCGTGGATTTTCACATGGGGATCTTGTTCGGCTTGCCGAACCAGCTGCTGCTGATCGCCTTTGGCCTAGCGTTGTGCGCGGCTATTGTGATGGGCTATCGCCTGTGGTGGATCAAACGCCCGTCTCAGGCGGAGACAAACCCACTGCTGACGCTAACGCACAGCTGGCGGGCGCTGTCGCTACCGGCCCGCTGTGGCACATTACTACTCGCCGTAGCATGCGGGTTTGCGCTTCCGGTTATGGGCATCAGTCTGGCGCTGTTTATGCTGTTTGACTGGCTACGCTGGCGAGCGGCTGTGCGGATGCCGCTCGTCGAATCGTCCGTCGAGTAACCTTACGGCGCGCTGATCACCACCGCCACACGGCGGTTTTCAGCGCGCCCTTGCGAGGTGCTGTTGCTGGCGACAGGGTATTTTTTGCCTAAGCCGCGCGTGGTGAGATTGCTGCGCGGAATATGAGCGCCTTTTGCCCAGGCATCGGCGACGACATTCGCGCGTTTCAGCGACAGGACTTCGTTATAGCGGTCTTCGCCGTAATTGTCTGTGTGCCCGTCCATTCGGGCGTGGTTTAAACCGGTTGCCGCGAGGCGTGACGCCATGGCCTGGATCTGTGTTTCACTTTCAGGTCGCAGCCCGGCTTCGTTTTTATCGAACAGAATCTTATCCGAGAGGCCCAGCGACCAGTCGCCATTTAATTCGTTAAAGCCATAAGATTGCATCGCTGCGACCTGTTCAGGGGTGAATTTGCCCTGCGGTGTCTGACAACCGGTCAGCAGCAGTGATGCCAGTAAGCATGGAGCAAGATATCGCTTTAACATATCGTTTTCCTTTCTAATATAGTGTCTTAGACCGCTGATTTTTGGCTTGATACATATTGCGGTCTGCCTTTTCCAGTAGTACCTCCAGCGAGGTACTTTCCCACGCTAGCGCAAAGCCGATGCTGAGAGACATCGATGTATTTTGGCCGTTATGCAGATCGAACGGACGGGTAAACTGCTGTGCCAGCGCGTGACAAATCCGTTGAACGTCGTGTTCTGAATGGACGCCGGAGAGCACCATGGCAAACTCATCGCCGCCAAGGCGGTACGATTGATGACGCTGACCGCCGAACGCAATCATTCGACTGGCAATTTCTGTCAGTACGAAGTCGCCTGCGTTGTGCCCCCAGGTATCGTTAATGTGTTTAAAGTTGTCCCCATCGAGAAAAAGCAGGGCTGAGTGTGTTTTAGCAACGTCATCATTCATTAACGCCGCTATGCGGTTGCCGAACGCCGCGCGGTTCGCCAGACCCGTAAGGGGATCGTGCATGGCGGAACGCAGCAACTGAGCATTGGTTTCCTGTAGCTTCAGCTGCCACTCTTCCATTTCAGCCAGCAGGCTGTTGAAGTCTTCGCCGAAACGGTGAAACTCTTCGATTCGACCCTGCTTGACGCGGCGGGAGAAGTTGCGATTGGTGCGCGCATCATGTACGACATCGGTGATATTTTGCATTTCCTCAACCATCCCGTGGTGCAGGGAGCGGGTAACCGTGAGCGCGATGCCTGAAGCGAAAAGTATGCAACCGGTGAGGACGGCAAAGGACATCCAGATAAAGTGACCAATCAGGCTGTCGCGTGCGGTCAGATAAATTTCGCCGATTGGTTTGCCGTTATGCATGATGGGCTGAGCGATAGGTTCCGGAAACAGCCAGCGACTGACCAGCGCGCCCAATGTATCGGTATTGTCTTCAGGGTTCCACGACCAGTGAGCAAAGCGCTTTTTATGCACATCTTAGACCTCCGCCATCGCAAACTGCCCCTGTTTCCCGAGCGTTTCCAGGGTGTCATTTGCCGCCTGCGGATCGTTGAAAACCAGCGATGCTTCAAGGGTATGGCTCATTGTCGCACCGGTCAGCTCGAGGTTCTTTTGCGCGTATTGCTTTAATGTCACCACCGACGCGAGGCACAGCAAAAGCCATATAAAGGTCATGGTTATGATGACGCTTATTATGTTAATCCGGCGCAGCGTTCTTTTAAACGTAGGTCGCGGAGTGAAGGTGAAATCCTTATTCATGCTTTTTATTCCGGGCAAGCATTAATACATCCGGATTCACTCTTACGCCGCTGCGAGACAGTGCATCCAGATTAACGGAAAACCGGACCTCATCGTCCTCTATTATTAAACAAAACGCGCTGCCAATAGCACATTCAGGGTTATGTTCGGAGATTAATAGTAACGGTCGGTTGCGATATTGGTTGATTAATTCAAGCTGTTGTTCAGGCGACTCGGTGCCAAAGTAAATACCATCGCATTTTGCGGCGACGGCCTGCTGAGCGTTACCGACCCGCTCAGCCGTATAAGGCAGACCACCGGACATACTGAGGGCGTCGACATATCGGGAAGAGGTCAGGATACAGAGTCGGGGAGGCGCGGAAAGTGACGGCCATCGCGTGTAGCTGACGATGCCGGAGACAATCGAGCGCACCGATTTATCGGTTTCAGTCAGCGGAGCGGCGCTTACCGAGGCCAACGATAGTGTCAGCATCAGCAGTAGAATCAGTCGGGACAAAGCTATCAAGAATGAATTTCTCACGAGAATCCGCCATACCGCTCTGGAGCGTGTTACCCGGGGGAGTTGTAGGCAGAAGATCATTGTTTATTAAAACCATCATTATGTCAGAAATTCGATTGATGAAATTTAGGTTAAATCCCACAGTTGTATTTATTTCAGCATGTCAAAAGGCAATAAATTACGGCTGGTGGCGATGTTGATCTCCTCGGCTTCCGGCGCAGCGTAGTGAGTGAGCCGCAAAGGGAAAAGGTTCGCCCGCTAATTCTTTGCGATGGATAAATGTCGGGTTATCCATTTCCTGTGGGCCATCGATCTCACTATAGGCTTATTTATAAGGGATGGTTGGCCGTATTGTTAAATTTATCGGCTAACTTCAGGTTTTCTTTAAGTCGAATGTCATCGTAGGCGTTTTGGCCTGCGAGGGGGAGCGGATATCTATCGGGCAACCGTCGGGAGTTAAACGCGGTGGGAGCCATTTTTTACGGAGGATAACGATCCTATAGCAATGAGGTGTAACAATTAGTTTACTATTTTATGGGCTGTTTTCGGCAATAAATTTGCAAGTGTAAATATAAGTGTACGTATTTTGGATTGAAATCTTTACTTTCTGTGGTATTGTAGGTTCTACCTCATTGAGGCAACAACTATCGCAAACGAGTCATAACAGGTAATGCCATCATGCAAAAAGACGCGCTGAATAACGTAAATATCGCCGATGAAGAAGTTTTGATCACGCCGGATCAGCTGAAAGCTGAATTCCCGCTCTCCGTTGAGCAGGAAGCGCAAATCGCCCAGTCACGTAAAACGATTACTGACATTATTGCCGGCCGCGATCCGCGCCTGCTGGTGGTATGCGGGCCTTGCTCCATTCACGATCCGGAAGCTGCGATTGAATATGCGCGTCGATTTAAAACACTGGCGGAAGAGGTCAGCGATAGCCTCTACCTGGTGATGCGCGTCTACTTTGAAAAGCCGCGTACCACCGTCGGCTGGAAAGGGCTTATCAACGATCCGCATATGGATGGCTCGTTTGATGTGGAAGGCGGTCTGAAAATCGCTCGTCGTCTTTTGGTTGAACTGGTGAGCATGGGGCTGCCGTTGGCCACCGAGGCGCTGGATCCGAACAGCCCGCAGTACCTTGGCGATCTGTTCAGCTGGTCGGCGATTGGTGCACGTACGACGGAGTCGCAGACTCACCGTGAAATGGCTTCAGGCCTGTCGATGCCGGTTGGCTTTAAAAATGGCACAGATGGCTCGCTGGCGACGGCGATCAACGCGATGCGCGCGGCGGCAATGCCGCACCGTTTTGTGGGCATCAACCAGGCCGGTCAGGTCTGCCTGCTGCGTACCCATGGTAACCCGGATGGCCATGTGATTCTGCGTGGCGGTAAAAAACCGAACTACGGCCCGGAAGATGTGGCGCAGTGCGAAAAAGAGATGGAACAGGCGGGACTGCGTGCATCGCTAATGGTAGATTGCAGCCATGGTAATTCCAATAAAGACTACCGCCGTCAGCCAGCGGTGGCGGAATCCGTTGTCGCGCAGATTAAGGACGGTAATCGTTCTATCATTGGTCTGATGATTGAAAGTAATATTCACGAAGGCAGTCAGTCTTCCGAGCAGCCGCGCAGTGAGATGCAATACGGCGTTTCGGTGACCGATGCTTGCATCAGTTGGGAAACCACCGATGCGCTGCTGCGTGAACTCGACAAGGATTTACGCGGCCATCTGGCAGCTCGTCTGGCGTAAGAGGATTGTATGGTTGCTGAACTGACCGCGTTACGCGATCAAATTGATGAAGTCGATAAGGCGTTGCTGAACCTGCTGGCGAAGCGTATGGCGCTGGTGGCCGAAGTTGGCGAAGTAAAAAGTCAGTATGGCCTGCCCATTTACGTACCGGAGCGTGAAGCCTCGATGCTGGCTTCGCGCCGCAAAGAGGCGGCGGCGATGGGCGTGCCGCCCGATTTGATTGAAGACGTGCTGCGTCGCGTCATGCGTGAGTCTTATTCCAGCGAAAACGACAAGGGGTTCAAAACGCTGCGTCCGTCGCTGCGCCCGGTGGTTATCGTTGGCGGCGGTGGCCAGATGGGGCGGCTGTTTGAAAAGATGCTGACCCTTTCCGGCTACCAGGTGCGGACGCTGGAAAAAGAAGACTGGCCGCGTGCGGCGGACATTGTGGCGGATGCCGGTATGGTGATTGTCAGCGTCCCTATTCACATTACCGAACAGGTGATTGCGAAGCTGCCGCCGCTGCCGGCGGACTGTATTCTGGTTGATTTGGCCTCGGTAAAAGCCGGGCCGTTGCAGGCGATGCTGTCGGCGCATTCGGGGCCCGTTGTCGGGCTGCATCCGATGTTTGGCCCGGACAGCGGCAGTCTGGCGAAGCAGGTAGTGGTCTATTGCGATGGCCGCCAGCCAGAGGCCTATCAGTGGTTCCTGGAGCAGATTCAGGTCTGGGGAGCGCGTCTGCACCGTATTAGCGCCGTTGAGCATGACCAGAATATGGCGTTTATCCAGGCGCTGCGTCACTTTGCTACCTTTGCGTACGGGCTGCATCTGGCGGAAGAAAACGTTCAGTTGGAGCAACTGCTGGCGCTCTCCTCGCCGATTTACCGCCTTGAACTGGCAATGGTCGGGCGACTGTTTGCTCAGGATCCGCAGCTGTATGCCGACATTATTATGTCGTCCGGCAACAACCTGGCGCTGATTAAACGCTACTACCAGCGCTTTGGTGAGGCGATTGGCCTGCTGGAGCAGGGCGATAAGCAGGCGTTTATTGATAGCTTCCGTAAGGTTGAACACTGGTTCGGCGACTACGCACAACGTTTCCAGAGTGAGAGCCGGGTCTTGTTACGCCAGGCGAATGACAGTCGGCAGTAAGTAAAAACTGTATATACTTGAAAGCCAGGGGAAATCCTCTGGCTTTTTTTATGGGATAAAGACAATGGCTGATGTAAACCTGCTGTTTGATTACACCGGACACCTGCCGGAATGCCCAACCTGGAGCGGTGCCGAACAGGCGCTCTACTGGGCGGATATCATGGAGTGTGAAATTCACCGCTATGTGCCCGCGACCGGCATGCATCAGGTCTTACAGTTTCCGGAAGAAGTTGGCTGCTTCGCGCTGCGGGAAAAAGGTGGCTTTATCGTCGCGCTGCGCAGCGCTATCTGGCTGGCCGACAGCCGCGGCCTGCTACAGCATAAAATCTGTGATAACCCGAGTAACCCCCAGCTTGCGCGGTTCAACGACGGTGGAACGGACAGAGACGGGCGCTTCTACGCAGGAACCTTTTGGGGGCCAGGCGACTATAACGGTGCGCTGCTGATGCGGATCGATAATCAACTCAAACCGAAGGTGATTCAGTGCGATATTCATGGCGCCAACGGTCTGGCATTCAGCGAGGATAAGCGCTGGATGTACACCTCAGATACGCCCAACGGCGTCATTTACCGTACGCCGCTGGATGCGGACGGTGAGCCCGGCGTACGAGACGTTTTTCGCGTGTTTAGCGAGGGTGAGGGGATCCCGGACGGGGCGGCGATGGATGAAGAAGGATGCTACTGGAGCGCCATGTTTGACGGCTGGCGTGTCGCGCGCTTTTCACCAACGGGAGAGCAGCTTGCTGAGTATCACCTACCGGTGCGTTGCCCAACTATGGTTTGTTTCGGCGGCGCGGATATGCGGACGCTGTTTATCACCACCACCCGTGAGAATATGTCGGCACAGGAGGTGGCAAAATATCCACTTTCCGGGGCTATCTTCACCCTGCCGGTTGCGGTGGCAGGCATGAAGAAGCGGCCGTTTATCGAACGTTAGACCGGATCGACCGGTACGACGTTTTCGCTGGGATAGCAGCCCAGCACTTTCATTGAGCGGGTAATGCCGGAAAGTTCCTTCAGCGCCTTTTGCATGGGCAGTGCGTCCAGGTTCGCCTGGACGTCGAGATAAAACATCTCTTCCCACGGGTTGCCGTGAATCGGACGCGATTCGAGCTTGGTCATGATCAGATTGTGGTTACGCAGCACCAGCAGTGCTTCAACCAGCGCACCGGCCTGCTGGCCGGTTGCAATCAGCAGCGTGGTTTTCGCCGGCACCTGGTCAGAGACGTTTACCGCTTTACGCGCCAGAACCAGGAAACGCGTAATGTTCTGCGTCTGGTTGGCCTGGCAATGTTCAAGCACCTGCAGACCATACAGCTTGCCACCGGCTTCGCTGCCCAGCGCCGCGACGGTCGGTGAGTTGGCCTGCGCGACTTTCTCCATCGCCGCCGAGGTGCTCTCGGTATATTCAATTTTCCACTGCGGATAGTGGCTCAGGAACTGGCTGCACTGCTGGAACGGCTGCGGATGGCTGTAGACCGTTTCAATGGTTTCCAGCGTGCTGCTGCCGTTGGTCAGGACGCAGTGGTCAATGGGTACCGTCATCTCGCCGACGATCGACAGACTGGTGTGCTGTAGTAGATCGTAGACGTCGTTGATGCCGCCGGAGCTGGTATTTTCAATTGGCACCACCGCATAGTCGGCCTGGCCGGTTTCGACCTGATTGAAGATATCGGCAAATTTCAGGCAGCCGCTTTCAATAAACTGCTCAAAATGGCGAGCGGCATACTGGCGGGCCGCAAGATGCGAGTAGGAGCCTTTCGGGCCAAGGAACGCGATACGTGCCGAGTGGGGGTTAATCTTGTTCAGATGCTGCTGAAGCAGCGTTTGTTGGGTAAGAACGGAATCTTCAATGATGAGCTGGAACAGCCGGGTAATATAATGCGCGTCGAGCTGGTGGGTTTTGCCGAGCATAATCAGGCGCTCAAGCAGATCGCGCTCGCGGTCAATGTCGCGCACCGGTCGGTGAGAGGCCAGCTTCGCTTTACCCACCTCGATAGCCAGACCGCGTCGCTCGGCCAGCAGGCTCACTAATTTTTCATCCAGCGCGCTGATTTTATCGCGTATCGCCAGTAACGGGTTTTCCGAAGTCATCATGTTTGCCTTTCTTGTTATCAATAAAAAAGGCCCCCCGGAGTGGGAGGCCTTGTTGTTCGTCTTCGCATTCTTTATCACACGACGAAACGCCTCCCAATCAGGGGAAGGTAAAAAAGAATGCGAAGAAAAACGGTAGACGTTTCACAGTTGGCTTAAATCCTTAGCGTGATGAGGTTTTACAGTACTCGTTCTGTTTTCGTTCTGTCAATAAAAAACGCGCCCGAAGGCGCGTTGGCGATACACATTAAAGTACAGTTTACTCTTCTTCAACTTCCACGAAGCTTGCGTCTTTCACCGATGTGGTGGCACGACGGGCTTCCCCTTTGTGTTGCACCTTATTGAGCTGCCGTTCCAGCTTGTTGATCAATTCGTTAATGGCGGTGTACATATCTTCATGTTTCGCACTGGCGACCAGATGCCCGTTCGGGGTATTCATCGTGGCGTCCGCTACAAATCCCTGTGGCTCTTTAGACAGAATGATATGTGGGTTGATTAAGTGGGTTTGCCATTTATCCAATTTTGCGAGACGGTCTGCGACATGCTGGCGAATAGCCGGAGTAATTTCCATTTGTTTACTGGTAATGTTCATTGTCATAAATTTTACCTCTTGTCTTTCCGTCTTGGTGATTCCAGCATACCTCGGATTTGGTTAAAATGTGTGATGAAGATCACATTATTTTGTCACTTTTTGTCAGTGCATTCTTTTTGTGAGTCAGAACAGGAAGACGTGATTTTTTACTTGTCGGCGCGGGAAAATACGGCCATATTTGATAGGATGGCTTGAGGCTAAAGCGCTTCAGCAAGTCATTAAAATGGATAAAAAAACGGCAGCCATCGGGCTGCCGTTTTACTTTTACAGATCCGAATCAGGACTGGGTGGTCTTGCTGTTGGCGGCGATGATTTTCGCCACTTTGTCCGCCTGCGCCGTCATCTGCATTTGGCGATAGGCATTTTCCATCTTCGGCAGGGCGTCACGCGTTGCCTGCGTATCTGGATAGTTACGCATCATGTTTTCGACGCGGTTTACTACCGCAACCCATGCACCACGCGCGGTGTAGTAATCAACAACGGAAAGTTCGTACTTCGCCAGGCGGTCTTTCAGGAAGATAAGACGTTTGTTGGCGTCGGTGACGTATTGACTGTTCGGGTAGCCGCGCACCAGCTTCGAGAAGTCGTTAAACGCGTCACGGGCATGCTGCGGATCGCGATCGGAGCGGTCAACGCCGAAAAAGCCCTGCAGCGCGCTATCGTCCAGCGCCATGTTGGTTAAGCCGCGCATGTACATGACGTAGTCGATGTTCGGGTGCGTCGGATTCAGACGAATGAAACGGTCAATCGCAGCCTGGGCCAGCGGCAGATCGGCATTTTTGTAGTATGCATAGATCAGATCCAGCTGTACCTGCTGAGAATATGGCCCGAACGGATAGCGGTTATCCAACGCTTCCAGTTGCGTTATTGCCTGTTTCCAGTTACCGTCCTGCAGCTTTTGCTGAGCAGTTGCGTAGATTTCATTAGGCGGATTATCAGGAACCTCTTCCTTTGAACCAGAGCACCCCGCCAAAGCCAGGCTCAACGTGGCCGCTGCCACCAGATATTTCATGCGCGTCATGACGTTTTGACTTTCCTCAAAATGTTTATACGGGATATTCACAGTTCCTGTTCCCGATTAAGACCAGCTACAATAGCACACTATATTAAACGGCGAAGCCGTAAAAACCCAACGTTAACGAAGAAGCTGTATATGGCACAACGAGTACAACTCACCGCAACGGTGTCCGAGTCACAACTCGGTCAACGCTTAGATCAGGCTTTGGCCGAAATGTTCCCTGATTATTCGCGATCGCGCATAAAAGAGTGGATCCTCGACCAGCGCGTTC
This sequence comes from Kluyvera genomosp. 2, assembly GCF_036759865.1. Lineage (NCBI taxonomy): Bacteria > Pseudomonadati > Pseudomonadota > Gammaproteobacteria > Enterobacterales > Enterobacteriaceae > Kluyvera > Kluyvera genomosp. 2. The sequence continues at coordinate 4,624 of NZ_JAPKIA010000005.1, read as the reverse complement.
AGGTCAACGGCAAAGTTTCAGACAAGCCGAAAGAAAAAGTCATGGGTGGCGAGTCCGTCGCTATCGATGCGGAAATCGATGAAGAGATCCGCTTTGAAGCGCAGGATATCCCACTCGATATTGTATATGAAGATGAAGATATTCTCGTCATCAACAAGCCGCGCGACCTGGTAGTTCACCCTGGCGCCGGTAACCCGGACGGTACGGTGCTGAATGCGCTGCTGCACTATTATCCGCCGATTGCCGATGTACCGCGTGCGGGCATCGTCCACCGTCTGGATAAAGACACGACCGGTTTAATGGTGGTGGCGAAAACCGTTCCGGCGCAAACGCGTCTGGTTGAGTCGCTGCAGCTGCGCGAAATCACCCGCGAGTATGAAGCGGTGGCGATTGGTCACATGACGGCTGGCGGTACCGTTGAGGAACCGATCAGCCGTCACCCGACCAAACGCACCCACATGGCGGTTCACCCTATGGGGAAACCGGCGGTGACGCACTATCGCATTATGGAACACTTCCGTGTGCACACGCGTCTGCGGCTGCGTCTGGAAACCGGGCGTACGCACCAGATCCGCGTGCACATGGCGCACATCACCCATCCGCTGGTGGGCGATCAGGTCTACGGTGGCCGTCCGCGTCCGCCGAAGGGCGCATCGGATGAGTTCATTTCGGTTCTGCGTAAGTTTGACCGCCAGGCGCTGCATGCGACCATGCTGCGTCTGTATCACCCGATCTCGGGCATTGAAATGGAATGGCATGCGCCTATCCCGCAGGATATGGTCGATTTGATCGCTGCGATGCGCGCTGACTTTGAAGAACATAAGGATGACGTAGACTGGTTATGACCAAAATCATTGTCCCGGAATGGCCGCTGCCGCAAGGCGTGGCCGCCTGTAGTTCAACGCGCGTCGGCGGCGTCAGCGAAGGCGCGTGGGACTCTCTGAATCTCGGCGCCCACTGTGGCGATAACCTCGAGCACGTTGAAGAGAACCGCAAGCGTATGTTTGCGGCGGGCAAACTGCCGTCGAAACCGGTATGGCTGGAGCAGGTCCACGGTAAAGACGTGCTGCACCTCACCGGTGAGCCTTATGCCTCAAAGCGTGCAGATGCCTCCTACAGCAATACGCCCGGGACAGTGTGTGCGGTGATGACGGCGGACTGCCTGCCCGTGCTGTTCTGCAACCGCGCGGGGACCGAAGTGGCAGCCGCGCATGCGGGTTGGCGCGGTCTGTGCGATGGCGTACTGGAAGAAACCGTCGCCTGCTTTAACGATAGTCCTGAAAACCTTCTTGCCTGGTTTGGCCCAGCAATTGGCCCACGGGCGTTTGAAGTCGGGCCGGAAGTGCGTGAGGCGTTTATGGCGAAAGATGCCAACGCGGAAAGCGCATTCTATCCCACAGGCGATAAATATTTCGCCGATATTTATCAGCTGGCGCGCCAGCGTCTGGGCAACGTCGGCGTGAATGCCGTGTTCGGCGGCGACCGTTGTACCTTCAGCGAAAAGGATGATTTTTTCTCTTATCGCCGCGACCGTATTACGGGTCGTATGGCAAGTTTCATCTGGCTGATATAACCTATAGAATCAAGACGATCCAGAAGGCAGACAGTTTTTTCTCATCGATTAGGTCATTTAACCTTGAATAATTGAGGGATGACCTCATTTAATCTCCTGTAGCAAAATTGACCTATTATGGGAGGAGTCATGCGTCTGGATCGTCTTACCAATAAATTCCAGCTTGCTCTTGCCGATGCCCAGTCGCTCGCGCTGGGGCACGACAACCAATTTATCGAACCTCTTCATTTAATGAGCGCCTTGCTGAATCAGGAAGGGGGCTCGGTACGTCCTTTGTTAACGTCCGCGGGCATCAACGCCGGCCAGCTACGCACGGCTATCGATCAGGCGCTGAGCCGTTTACCCCAGGTAGAAGGTACCGGGGGAGACGTACAGCCGTCGCAGGATCTGATGCGCGTGCTGAATCTTTGCGACAAGCTGGCGCAAAAACGCGGCGATAACTTTATTTCGTCGGAACTGTTCGTTCTGGCGGCGCTTGAGTCTCGTGGCACACTGACCGACCTGCTAAAAACGGCAGGCGCTACCACCGCCAATATCACTCAGGCAATTGAACAGATGCGCGGAGGTGAAAGCGTGAATGACCAGGGTGCCGAAGACCAACGTCAGGCATTGAAAAAATACACCGTCGATCTGACCGAGCGTGCTGAACAGGGCAAACTCGACCCGGTTATCGGCCGTGATGAAGAAATCCGCCGTACCATTCAGGTACTGCAGCGTCGTACCAAAAATAACCCGGTGTTAATCGGTGAACCGGGCGTCGGTAAAACGGCGATCGTCGAAGGGCTGGCGCAGCGAATCATTAATGGTGAAGTCCCGGAAGGTTTAAAAGGCCGTCGCGTACTGGCGCTGGATATGGGCGCGCTGGTGGCTGGGGCGAAATACCGCGGTGAGTTTGAAGAACGTCTGAAAGGCGTATTGAACGATCTGGCGAAACAGGAAGGCAACGTTATCCTGTTTATCGATGAGCTGCATACGATGGTAGGTGCGGGGAAAGCCGACGGCGCGATGGATGCCGGTAATATGCTGAAACCGGCGCTGGCTCGTGGTGAGCTGCACTGCGTCGGCGCCACTACGCTGGACGAATATCGCCAGTACATCGAGAAAGATGCGGCGCTGGAACGTCGTTTCCAGAAAGTGTTCGTTGCTGAGCCTTCGGTAGAAGACACCATCGCGATTCTGCGTGGTCTGAAAGAACGTTATGAACTGCACCACCACGTGCAGATTACTGACCCGGCAATCGTGGCGGCAGCAACGCTGTCTCACCGTTATATTGCCGACCGTCAGTTGCCGGACAAAGCCATCGACCTGATCGATGAAGCGGCCTCCAGCATTCGTATGCAGATTGACTCCAAGCCGGAGGAACTTGACAGACTCGACCGCCGTATTATCCAGCTCAAGCTGGAACAGCAGGCGCTGATGAAAGAGTCTGACGAGGCAAGTAAAAAACGTCTCGACATGCTTAATGACGAGCTGAATGATAAAGAGCGTCAGTATTCCGAGCTGGAAGAAGAGTGGAAGGCAGAGAAAGCCTCGCTTTCTGGCACTCAGACAATCAAAGCTGAACTGGAGCAGGCGAAAATTGCCATCGAGCAGGCGCGTCGCGTCGGTGACCTGGCGCGGATGTCCGAACTGCAGTACGGCAAAATTCCAGAGCTGGAGAAACAGCTGGAAGCGGCAACGCAGTCTGAAGGTAAAACCATGCGCCTGTTACGTAATAAAGTGACGGATGCCGAGATTGCCGAAGTACTGGCACGCTGGACCGGGATTCCGGTTGCCCGCATGCTGGAAGGCGAGCGTGAGAAACTGCTGCGTATGGAGCAGGATCTGCACAGCCGCGTGATTGGGCAGAACGAAGCGGTTGAAGCGGTATCGAACGCGATTCGCCGTAGCCGTGCCGGGCTGTCCGATCCTAACCGTCCGATCGGTTCATTCCTGTTCCTGGGGCCAACCGGGGTAGGTAAAACTGAGCTGTGTAAGGCGCTGGCTAACTTTATGTTCGACAGCGATGACGCGATGGTGCGTATCGACATGTCCGAGTTTATGGAGAAACACTCCGTGTCGCGTCTGGTGGGTGCACCTCCAGGATACGTCGGCTATGAAGAGGGCGGTTATCTGACAGAAGCGGTACGCCGTCGTCCTTATTCCGTCATCCTGCTGGATGAAGTGGAAAAAGCGCACCCGGATGTGTTCAACATTCTGCTGCAGGTATTGGACGATGGTCGCCTGACCGACGGGCAGGGGAGAACGGTCGATTTCCGCAATACGGTTGTCATCATGACCTCGAACCTGGGTTCGGATCTGATTCAGGAGCGTTTCGGCGAACTGGACTACGGGCATATGAAAGATCTGGTGCTGGGCGTTGTAAGCCACAGTTTCCGCCCAGAATTCATTAACCGTATCGATGAGGTTGTGGTATTCCATCCGTTGGGGGAAAAACACATCGCATCAATTGCCCAGATTCAGCTGCAGCGTCTGTACCAGCGCCTGGAAGAGCGTGGCTATGAAACGCAGATCTCCGATGAAGCTCTGCAGTTGCTGAGTAAAAATGGCTACGATCCGGTATATGGCGCACGTCCTCTGAAACGTGCTATCCAGCAGCAGATTGAAAACCCGCTGGCACAGCAAATCTTGTCTGGCGAGCTGTTGCCGGGGAAAACTATCCGCCTGGAAGTGAAAGACGACCAGATAGTGGCAGTACAGTAAGTCACAAAAAGAAGAAAACGAGCCCTTTAGGGCTCGTTTTTGTTTATAAACCAGGCGAAAATAAGATGATTGGATGAAAAGTAGACGAACGAAAAGTTTTTCCTATTTTATGCTTGCAGCTTCTCATTTTCTCCCTATAATGCGCCACCACTGACACGGAACAACGGCAAACAAGTCGCCGGGTCAGCGAAGTTCTTTCAAGAACTTCAGCGAAGTAAGCGAAAATAAAAACTTGACTTCGTGGCGGGATGGCGTAACATACACACCCCGCGCCGCTGAGAAAAAGCGAAGCGGCACTGCTCTTTAACAATTTATCAGACAATCTGTGTGGGCACTCGAAGATACGGA